>JAABTC010000162.1 GCA_011390055.1 Burkholderiales bacterium
CCGGCGGCGTGCTCAAGTACGGCATCCCCGATTTCCGGCTGCCCAACAGCGTGGTCGATGTCGAGATCGAGAAGCTCACGCGGCTGGGCATCCGGTTCGAATGCAACACCCTGGTCGGCCGGCTGTTCACCGTCGAGCAGATGCTCACCGAGATGGGCTTCCACGCGGTTTTCCTCGGCACGGGCGCGGGCTACCCCAGCTTCATGGGCATCCCGGGGGAATCGCTGGGCGGCGTGTTGTCGGCCAACGAATGGCTGACACGCTGCAACCTGATGCGGGGGCGCGACTTTCCGAATTTCGACACCCCGCTGCAGCCGGGCAAGCGGGTGGCCGTGATCGGGGCTGGCAACACCGCGATGGACGCCATGCGGGTTGCGTTGCGCGTCGGTGCGGAGAAGGTGTATTGCATCTACCGCCGCAGCGCGGCCGAGGCCCCGGCGCGTGCCGAGGAGATCCACCACGCGCAGCAGGAAGGCGTCGACTTCCAGTGGCTGACCAGCCCGTCCGAGCTGCTCGGTGACGCCAGCCACAACGTGCGCGCGATGCGGTGCGAACGCATGGAACTCGGCGCGCCCGATGCGTCGGGCCGGCGCCGACCGGTGACCATCCCAGGCAGCGCGTTCGAGTTCGCGTGCGACATGGTGGTGTTCGCGATCGGTACCAACGCCAACCCGATCCTGGGGCAGACCTCGGGCCTGAAGCTCGACCCGCGCGGCTACATCGCGACCGACGAGAGCCTGGCCACCTCGATCGCCGGCGTGTATGCGGGGGGCGACATCGTCACGGGTGCCGCCACGGTGATCGAGGCCATGGGCGCCGGCCGCAAGGCCGCACGTGGCATGAAGGCCTACCTCGGCCTGCGTGACACCGACTCGATCTACCAGCACGCACGCACCGAGGCCGCCGATCTTCTTTTCGGCATCGACCGCCGTGAGCGCGGATTCACCCGCGTTCGCCTGGCCTGAGGACCCACCATGAACAGCACGCTCACGCTCGATCCACCCTTTGCCATGTCGACCAGGGTGCCTCGGTCGATCAGCGAACACATCGTCGAAGTCATCAGCGACTCCGGTGAAGGTGCCCAGCGCTGCGGCCAGTCGCTGGCGGCGATTGCCGCACGCATGGGCAACGGCATCTGGACGACCGAGATCATCCCGGCCGAGATCCAGCCCCCGGCGCGCAGCGTGGCCGGCGCCAGCGGCATCCGCATCCGCATCGGCTCCGAGCGCGTGACCAATGGCGGCGACCAGACCGCCCTGGTGGTGGCCTTCAACGAGCAGGTGTTGATCGGCCGCGTGCAGGCCAAGGAGCTCATGCCAGGCGCCACGATACTGCTCGAAGGCATGTGGCGCCACCACCGCGACCCGGCCGTCGTCGACTCGTACGCGAACACCGTGGACGCCTTGCGCAAGGATGGCTTCAAGGTCGTCGAAGTGCCGCTGGAAGACCGGTGCAAGGAGCTGGTAAGCGACCCGCGCAAGGGCAAGAACATGTTCGTGCTCGGCCTGCTGTGCAACCTGTACGGCCTGGACGCCGGCCTGGCGCGCGAACAGATCGAACGCATCTTCGGCAAGAAAGACGACAAGGTCATCAAGACCAACATCGCGCTGTACGAGGCGGGCGTAGCGTGGGGCGAGGCCAACCTGGACTTCAAGTACCGCATCCCGGCGCAGCGTTCGAGCCAGGCGCAGATCGTCGTCAACGGCAACACCGCCATCGCGCTGGGCGTGATGGCCTCGGGCATGGACATCTGCGCGATGTACCCGATCACCCCGGCCACCTCGGCGTCGCACTACCTGAGCGAGGTGTTCGAGAAGGTCGGCGGCCTGGTGCACCAGGCCGAAGACGAGATCGCGGCCTGCGCCTTTGCCATCGGCGCGTCGTATGCCGGCAAGTGCGCCGTGACCATCACCTCCGGGCCCGGCTACTCGCTCAAGCAGGAGGCCATCGGCCTGGCGGTGATGGCGGAGATTCCGCTGGTCGTCGTCAACGTGCAGCGTGGCGGGCCCAGCACCGGCCAGCCCACGAAGGTCGAGCAGGGCGATCTGCCAGCGGCCGTCTTCGGCAGCCACGGCGACGCGCCCAAGGTGGTGATGGCGCCGTGCAGCATCGAGGATTGCTTCTACTCCGTCATCACGGCCCGCAAGATTGCAGAGACCTTCGGCATGGTGGTGGTGGTGCTGTCGGACGCCAGCCTGTCGACGGCGCAACAGCCCTTCCCGCGGCCGGAATTCAGCGAAGACTGGCTGGCGCCGCCGGTCGACCAGACGCCCGTGCCGCCCGGCGCCAAACCCTACGACTGGGACCCGGTCACGGGTCTGTCGCGCCGCTTCCAACCTGGGCAGCCCGGCGGCATGCACACCCTCACCGGGCTGGCGCACGACCGCGCCAGCAAGGTCGCCTACGACCCCGCCATCAACGAGGAAGGCCTGCGCGCGCGCAGCCTGAAGCTGGCCGCGCTGCAGAAGACGCTGAAGCCGCCGCCCGTGGTCGGTGGCGACGACGGCGACATGCTGCTCGTCGGCTGGGGCAGCACGATGGGCGCCATCGAGGAAGCCGTCGCGCGGCTGCGCGCCGACGGCCTGGCCGTGTCGTCCCTGCACCTGCGCTTCATCCAGCCCATGCCGTCCGGCATCCGCCAGATCTTCAAGCGCTTCCGGCACGTGATGACGATCGAGGGCAACTGGTCCGACCGCATCGAGGACGAACTCATCGACGAGGACAACCGCCGCTACTCGGCGCTGGCCATGATGCTGCGCTCGCGCTTCCTGATCGACATCGATTGCTGGAGCGAAGCACGGGGCCAGCCCATCAAGCCGGGTGACATCTGCCGTGTCGTCCGGCTCGCGTTGCAACGCAAGGCAGCGGCGTCCGGCATCACCGAGTCGTCCACCGAGGAGACAGCACCATGAGCCGATCCCTGAGCGCGTGCGTGATCAAGCTGCACGAAGAACACCATGCCCTGGAGGACTACCAGGGCGGTGTGCCGCGCTGGTGCAACGGCTGCGGCGACAACGCCATCCTGGCGGCCATGCAGCGCCTTTGCAGCGAAGAGGACCTGGCGCCCGAGAACACGGTGTTCGTCTCGGGCATCGGCTGTTCGAGCCGGCTGCCGCACTACATGAAGACCTACGGTTTCCACAGCCTGCACGGCCGTGCGTTCCCGGTGGCCGAGGGCATCAAGATGGCCCGGCCGGACCTGAACGTGTTCGTCAGCACCGGTGACGGCGACTGCTGCAGCATCGGCGCCGCGCACTGGATCCACGCCCTGCGCTACAACATGAACATCACGGTGGTGCTGCACGACAACCACGTCTATGGCCTCACCAAGAAACAATCCTCGCCCACCTCGCCGCGCGGCCTGAAGAGCAACACCACGCCCTACGGCGCCGTGCTCGAGCCGATGAACCCGCTCACCGTGTCGCTCGGGGTGCAGGGTGCATCGTTCATCGCCCAAGCGGTGGACTGGGTGCCCGAGGTGCTGTTCGACATCATGCAGGCGGCGTTCAGGCACCGCGGCTTTTCGTTCGTGCGCGTCATCCAGCGCTGCCCGGAGTTCATGCCCAAGGCCTTCGACCCCTGGCTGCACGATCCCGAGCGGACGATGCTGCTCACGCATGCCGACGGCCTGCAGCTGAGCCCCAGTTTGTCGAGCGCCTACCGCAACCAGCGCCAGCACGACCCGATCGACATCGACCGCGCACGCGAGATCGCCTCGCTGGACGACCCGATTCCCGTGGGCATCCTGTACCGCAACCCCGATGCGCCGTGCTACGAGGACCTGCGACACGCCGGCCAGATGCGCTCGCCCGCTTACATCCGCGCCGGGTTGAACCGTGAATTCGACCGCTACACCGTGTGGCCCGAGGGGCACGAGCAGTCGCAGCAGGCCGCGTGATGGACCTGCATCTCAAGCCGCAGGACCAGCTGATCTTTCACCTGACCGGAAAGGCTCAGGGCGACGGTGTGGTGCCGACCGCCGGCACCGATCTGATCCCTGCGCTGCTGGCGCCCTACCGTGACCTGAACGCGCTGCGCCACGACTTCCCGATGGTGCTGGTGCAAGGCGCCGAAGGGGTCGGCGTCGTCCGCTCCTTGTCGAGCCTGATCGATACCTTGCTCGAGGACGTCGCGCCGCGTGGCGTCGAGGGCGAGCGCCTGCGCCGCCACGCGCTGCAACTCGAACGCGAGATCCGCACCGACGTGGCCCGGGGAGCCCGTGGCCGCCTGTCCGAACTGTGGGAAGTGGCTGCGGCACGCCTGGGTGCGCGCGAGGGCGAGACCCTGGAACAGGTGCTGCGGCATGCCGGCGGTGCGGTGAGCGCCGATGGCGAAGTCGTGGGCTGCACGCAGCAGATGCCAGCCGCCTTGCTCACGCACGCCTGGCACGCGGCCAAGCGCGCGAAGGCCAAGCGCTTCCAGGCCGACCTGAGCCGGCTGGTGCTGAAGCTGTCGGACATCCTGCGTGCGGCGCGCAGCCACTCGCAGGCGGGGCGCCAGCCCGAGAGCCTGAAGGCGGCCATCGGCGGGACGCACCAGGACGCCTTCGATTTCGACATGCTGTCGCGCGTCGTGGGCAAAGGGGTGCCGCGCGACGAATTGCCGGCAGCGCGGCGCGAGCGTCTGGTGCGCGCGCTGGGGGTGCTGGAAGGGCAGCGCTTTTTTCCTGCTGTCGAGCAGGAGCCGGGGGACGACAGCGGCACCCTGGGCTTCGTCTTCGACAACTGCGCCGCGGCGGCGCAGGCCTTCCGCGAACGGCTCGGCGACGTGGTCGAATTGGTCAAGGCGATCTCCATCGCTGAACTGGAAGCCACGAGCCACTACGTCGAGGCCGAGCATGATCTGGCCTTCGAGGCCTTCGGTGCGCAGGCCCTGACGGCCGACGACCTGGCGCGCTTTCCGGATTACCTGGTCTGCATCCCGCCCGACCGCAACGACGCGCCGGAAAACGCGAACCTGCTGGAGATGCTGTCGTCCGGGTTGCCGGCCAAGGTGCTG
>JAABTC010000016.1 GCA_011390055.1 Burkholderiales bacterium
GCACCGTTGCGCTGGCCGGGATGTGCGCGTGGGTCGACTCGCGCAGCGGCCGCCGCGCGCAATCGTTGTCAACCTCGCTGCAGGCCGCCAACAAGCGCCTGCGTTCGCTGGCCTACCAGGACGCGCTCACCGCGTTGCCGAACCGCGCGCACTTCGAAGAGCGCATGGAGCGGCTGCTGCCGCACGTCGGTCGCACGCCGGCCTCGATGGCGGTGCTGTTCATCGACATCGACGGTTTCAAGGCGGTCAACGAGTCGTTCGGCCATGCTGCGGGCGACGAGGTGCTGCAGGAAGTCGGTCAACGACTGGCCGTGCTCGCCCGCTCGCAAGACACCGCGGCGCGCATCGGTGGTGACGAGTTCCTGCTGCTGGTGGCAGCCCCCGGTTCGCAGGCCGCCGCCGCGGCCGTGGCGCAGCGCACCTTGCACACCTTGATCTCGCCGTACGCACTGCCCAACGGGCGCGAGGTCCGGCTGTCGTGTTCGATCGGCATCGCGATGTTCCCCGAGCACGGCCCGGTGCAGCGCCTGATCAGCAATGCCGATTCGGCGATGTTCGCGGTCAAGCGCACCGGTGGCTCGACCTACGCCTTCTTCGAGCCGCGGATGGAACTCGACGCGAGCGACCAGCTGGCGATGCAGAACGACTTGCGGCTGGCGATCGAGGACGGCGGCCTGACGCTGTACTACCAGCCCAAGATCGACGCGCTGAGCGGGGAATTCACGGGCGTCGAAGCGCTGGTGCGTTGGCAGCATCCGGTGCGGGGCGCCGTGTCGGCCTCGGAGCTGATCGCGGTGGCCGAGCGCTTCGGCCTGATCGGCGCGGTCGGCGAGTGGGTTTTCAACGAAGCCTGTCGCCAGCTGCGCGCCTGGGACAGTGCGGGGCTGCAAATCCGTGTGGCCGTCAACCTGTCTGCGCACCAGCTGCGCCAGGACGATCTGGTGCAGCGCATCCGCGCCACGATGGCGCGGCACCGTGTCGATGCGACGTCGCTCACCTTCGAAATCACCGAAAGTGTGGCGATGGAAGACACCACCGCCACGCTGCGCTCGTTCGCGCAACTGGCCCGAGCCGGTGCGTCACTGGCGATCGACGATTTCGGCACGGGCCATTCCAGCCTGGCCTACCTGCGCACGCTGCCGGCACGCCAGCTCAAGATCGATCGCAGCTTCATCGCCGACCTGGGACAGAGCGGCGATGCGATGGCCGTCGTCGATGCGGTGATCCGGCTGGCCCATGCGCTGGGCCTGCGCGTGGTGGCGGAGGGCGTTGAAACCGATCGCCAGCGCGACATCCTGCAGACCCTCGGCTGCGACGAATTCCAGGGTTACCTGTTCGCCCGTCCGATGGATGCCGAGCGCCTGGCGCTGTGGGCCACTGGCGAGGCCGGTCCGCGCAGCACCAGCCCGTTCGTCGAACGCCGGGCTGTCGCACGCGAGCCCGCACTGCCAGGTCAGCGACCCACGCTGCAGTAGCCCGCCGGGCGCGCGCGAGCGGCCTACAGCTGCTCCCAGGGCAGCCCGTCATGGCGCCAGCCGTTCAGGCGGCCACGCTGGAAGTGCTCGTCGAGTTCCCCCTCGAAGCCGTGCACGACGTTCACCACGTCCACAAAGCCGGCGGCTTCGAGCGCCAGACCCGCGTCGACGGTGCGCTTGCCCGAGCGGCAGATCAGCACCACCGGCCGGCTCGAGTCGCCGCCCGCCTCGCGCCGCACCTGCTCGACGAAACGCTCGGGGTGCGCCTGCATCTCGGGGTACTCGTACCAAGGCACGTGCACCACGCCGGGCGGGTGGCCGACGTAGAGGTATTCGATCTCCATGCGCACATCGACGAAGAGGGCGCGGGGTTGCGCCCTGAGGTAGGCATCGGCGTCCAGGGGCGTGAGGTGTTTCATTCGAGATTGCACATATCAAACCACTGACACCAAGATCTGATCTAAACCAGGACCGGGTGCCAACTTGTTCCTGTGGTGCAGGGGCGGGCCCTGCGTATTCTGCGTCCCGTTGCAGAAGCGCTTTGACGAGCGCAAGGCCAGGGATCCGACAACTCCAAGAAGCGCCAGCACGCGAGCACGCCCGCACGCCAGCAAGCCAGCAAGCCATGAACGCCGCGATGCCGATCGACCCTCTCTTGTTGCTGTGTGCGCTGCTGTTGGTGGCGTACACGGCTTTCGTGGCCTCCGAGTTCCGGCTCGACACCAGCACCGCGCTGCGCTGGTTCAGCCTGCGCGGTGCGCGCATCGGCGGTTCGTTGGCCGTGGGCACCGGCCTGTGGGCCACCGGCCTGCTCGGGCTGCTCTCGATGCACCACATGGTCGCGGTGGCCGATGCCGTGCCGTTCGCCTTGCTCGCCTGGTTGCTGGCGGTGGCAGCGTCGAGCGCCTTGCTGCATGCAGCCGCACGCTGGCGCCAGGGGTTGCTGAAGGCGGCGCCAGGCCTGGCCGCGGGCGCGACAGCGTTGAGCATGATGCACGTGGCGCTCGACGGCCTGAACGGCGTGCAGATGGTGCGCCACCTGGACCTCGACCATGTGGCCGTGCTGGCGGCCGGATCGCTGTGCTTTGCGATGGCCATGGCCAGTGCCCTGCAGCGGCACGGCGATGTCGCGCTGAGCCGGTTCTCGGCCGGCCGCATCGCCTTGATCCTGCTGCTCGGCGCGCTCGCCATCGGCCCCACCGTGCAAGCCGCACTGCAAGGCGAACCCGCGCCGCAACCGGCGGCCGGCGCAAGCGCCTTCGAACTGCCGGCCGTCCTGCTGGCGCTGCTGGCGGCCCTGGGTTCGACGTTGGTGTTGACGATGGCCCGCTTGACGCTGCGCATGGAGCACGAGCTGCGCGGGCGAGCGCAAGACCTTTCGGCTTCGCTGCAGGCGGCCAACCAGAACCTGCGCAAGCTCGCCTACCGCGATCCCCTGACGCGCCTGGCCAACCGGCTGATGTTCGACCACAAGCTGGCCGCCGCGGTGGCCGCCGCCGACAAGGACAGCAGCCGCCTGACCTTGCTGTACGTCGACCTCGACGGCTTCAAGCCAGTCAACGACTTCCATGGCCACGCCATCGGCGACCAGGTGCTGTGCGCGGTCGGCGAGCGGCTGCGCCATGCCGCGCCGAAGGGCTCGACGATCGCGCGGCTGGGCGGCGACGAATTCGCGTTGTTGCTGCAAGATTCGATGAACAGCGGCGAGGCTTCGTTGATCGCTTCGCGGCTGCTGCTGGCGCTGCGGGCCCCGTACGCCGTCGGCGACTCGGAGGCCGAACTGTCGGCATCCATCGGCATTGCGTTCTACCCCGACTGTGGCGCTGCGGAGAAGCTGCTGTCCTGCGGCGATGCAGCGATGTACATGGCCAAGCGTGCGGGCGGCGCGACCTTTGCGTTCCACGAGCCGGGCATGGGCAACGACACGCTCAACCAGGCCGAGCTGCTGCGTGACCTGCGCCGCGCGGTCGAGTTGCGCCAGCTCGAATTGCTCTACCAGCCCAAGATCGATGCGGCGAGCGGCCAGCTGACCGGGGTCGAGGCGCTGGTGCGCTGGAACCATCCGACGCGTGGCGTCGTCGGCCCCGACATCTTCATCCCGTTGGCCGAACGCACCGGCCTGATCCTGGGCATCGGGGCCTGGGTGCTGGATGCCGCCTGCCAGCAGATGCACGAGTGGCGCAGCCGCGGCGTGAAGATGCGCGTGGCGGTGAACTTGTCGGCCCAGCAGCTCAAGCAACATGGGTTGGTGCGCCGCATCGAGCAGCTCTTGCAGCACCACGGCATCGAGCCGGCCCTGCTGACCTGCGAGGTCACCGAAAGCGCGGCGATGACCGATGCGCGCGAAGCCCACCGCGTGCTGACGCGGCTGGGTCGGCTCGGGGTCCAGGTGTCGATCGACGACTTCGGCACCGGTTATTCGAGCCTGGCCTACCTGCGCCAGCTGCCGGCCGACGAGTTGAAGCTCGACCGCAGCTTCATCCAGGACATCGACACCAATGCCGAGGCCCGCGCGATCGTCCAGGCGGTGATCC
Organism: Burkholderiales bacterium; assembly: GCA_011390055.1. GTDB lineage: Bacteria > Pseudomonadota > Gammaproteobacteria > Burkholderiales > Burkholderiaceae_C > CADEEN01. Next base: position 4,010 of record JAABTC010000016.1, read on the forward strand.
AGCTGGCGCATGCCCTGTCGCTGACGGTGGTCGCCGAAGGCGTCGAGACGGCGGCCCAGCGCGACACGCTGCAGTCGCTCGGTTGCGACCGCCTGCAGGGTTTCCTGTTCGCGCGGCCGCTGAGCGCGGCCACGGTGTCGAACTGGGCTCTGGCCGAGCACTCGAAGCCGCGCACCTTCCGGCCGTCGCTGTTTCTGAAGAGCCTGTTCGCGCCGCTGAACTGAAGGCCGCCGAGGGCTTTCTACAATCGGGGCATGAAGACCCCTGCCTACACCCGCGGCGCCGCGCTGCCGGCCTTGCTGGCCCAGCGCATCCTCGTCATCGACGGCGCGATGGGCACGATGATCCAGCGCTACAAGCTGGGTGAAGCGGCCTACCGCGGCGCGCGCTTTGCCGACCATCCGAAAGACCTGAAGGGCAACAACGAGCTGTTGCAACTCACCCGGCCGGACGTGCTGCGCGAGATCCATGCCGCCTACCTGGCCGCCGGCGCCGACATCCTCGAAACCAACACCTTCGGCGCCACCTCGATCGCGCAGGACGATTACGGTCTCGGCAGGTTTGCGCGCGAAATGAATGTCGCCGCCGCGCGCATCGCGCGCGAAGCCGCCGACGCGGCCAGTGCCGACACGCCCCAGCGGCCACGCTTCGTGGCCGGCGCACTCGGCCCCACGCCGCGTACCGCCAGCATCAGCCCGGACGTCAACGACCCGGCGGTGCGCAACGTCAGCTTCGAACAACTGCGCGACGCCTACCGCGAGCAGGCCGAGGGCCTGCTCGAAGGCGGGGTCGACCTGTTCCTGGTCGAAACCATCTTCGACACGCTCAACGCCAAGGCCGCCATCTTCGCGCTCGACGAGCTGATGGAGGCCACCGGCGAGCGCCTGCCGGTGATCCTGTCGGGCACCGTCACCGATGCCTCGGGCCGCATCCTGTCGGGCCAGACGGTGGCGGCGTTCTGGCACTCGGTGCGACACGCGCGGCCGCTGGCCGTGGGCCTGAACTGCGCGCTCGGTGCCGCACTGATGCGTCCCTACATCGAAGAGCTGTCCAAGGTCGCTGCGGACACCTGGATCTCGTGCTACCCGAACGCGGGCCTGCCCAACCCGATGAGCGAAACCGGCTTCGACGAGACGCCGCCGGTGACGGCATCGCTGATCGGCGAATTCGCCAAGAGCGGCTTCCTCAACATTGCCGGCGGCTGTTGCGGCACCACACCCGAGCACATCGCCGCGATCGCACAACAGGTGGCGAAGTACCGGCCCCGTTCGCGGCACGACCCGCTGTTCAGCGGCTTGCTGGCCGCCTGAGGGCGGGCGCGGCGCTCAGCGCTTGGCAGCCGACGCCGGCGCTGCCACCACCGGCCGCACACCCATCGTCGGCACCGGCAGTGTCGCGTCGTCCAGCCGTCCGAGGGGTTGCGGCAGCATCGTCAAGCGCAATTGCGTCGGTGCACCAGCCCGGGCAGTGCCCACACCGGCCATCCGCGACGCGGCCACGCCGCGGCCGATGAGGTGCTCGCGCACCTGCTGCGAGCGGTTGGCCGCCAGCGCCACCGCGGCGTTCGGGTCGGCGGGCGCGGCGATCGAGACCCGCAACGCAGGTTGTCGGCGCAGGCTGGTGGCGACCCGTTCCAGCACCGCCGCCAACGCCGGCTTGATGACGGTGCTGCCGGGGGCGAAGGAATGGACCAGGGGCACATCGACCACCAAGGTGTTCACGTCGGCCAGCGAGATCGAGACCGGTGTGCCGCGGAACCAGTCCTCGAGGTAGCGCTGCTCGCTTTGCACCGGCGTGAGGGCCGGTGCGGGAGGCGGCCCCGGCCGTGCACCGGGCGCGGAGGGCAGGGGCTCGGCGCTGCCCGGCCGCGGTGACCCGCCGGGTGCGCCCGGATTCACGTTCGGCGTGGCGCAGCCGGCCAGGACGACCGCGGCGAGCACGGCCAGCCGCGCGGCGAACCTGCCCGCGGGGGTCGACGCGGCGCTGCGGCAGACCAGGACCCGGGTCCCAGACCCAGCAAGAGTGGTAGACGGGTGCGTCATGGTGATCAGCGTTCGTTGCGCGCCTGCGTCGCCGGACGCTGGGCCACCTGGACTTTCAACTCCACCGCGCGGTCACCGCGCTGCACCTCGATCGACGCCGGCTGGCCGGGCTTCAAGCCGGCCACCGCGTTGAACAGCTGCGCCGTGTTGGCGATGTTCTTGTCGGCGATCTTGACCACCACGTCACCCGGTTTCATGCCGCCGTTGCCGGCCGGGCCGTTCTGCAGCACGCCGGTGATCAGCACGCCGCTCTTGACCGGCAGGCGCAGCGATTCGGCCATCTCCAGCGTCAGGTCGCGCGGCTCGACGCCGATCCAACCCCGCACCACGCTGCCGTCGCGCACCAGGCTCTCCATCACGCCGCGTGCGGTATCGGCCGGGATCGCGAAGCCGATACCCAGGCTGCCGCCGCTGCGCGAGAAGATGGCCGTGTTGATGCCCACCAGGTTGCCCGACGCGTCGACCAGCGCGCCGCCCGAGTTGCCAGGGTTGATCGCGGCGTCGGTCTGGATGAAATTCTCGAAGGTGTTGATGCCGAGCTGGTTGCGGCCGAGCGCACTGACGATGCCGGCGGTCACGGTCTGGCCCACGCCGAACGGGTTGCCGATGGCCAGCACCGCATCACCGACCTGCAACTGCTCGGTGTTGCCGAAGGTCACCGACGGCAGCTTGTCGAGCTGGATCTTCAGCACCGCGACGTCGCTCTCGGGGTCGGTGCCGACCAGCTTGGCCTGCGCGAGGCGGCCGTCGGCGAGCTGCACCTCGATGTCGTCCGCGCCCTCGATGACGTGGTTGTTGGTGATCAGGTAGCCCTCGGGCGAGACGATGACACCCGAGCCGATGCCACGCTGCGGCTGGCTCTGCGTGCCGCGCTCGCCGAAGAAGAACCGAAACCAGGGGTCTTCGGATTGCGCGTTTTGCCGGCTCAGCTTGCTGGCCACGATGCTGACGACAGCCGGTGCCGCAGCGCGCGCTGCGGCGCGGTAACCTGCTGCGGTGGCGCTCGCTGCCAAGGCCGGCAGGTCGGCGGCGACCACCGGTGCCTGCGAGATCGACACGATCTGCGGCAACATGCGTCCGGGCGAGCGGCCGAGCCATTCGGGCTTGAAGGTCGACACCACGAACAGCAGCGCCACCCCGACGGTGACGGCCTGCGAAAAGATCAGCCAGGTTTTGCGCATTGGGGAAAGTTGAGGGCAACGTGGCAGAAGGCAAGCAGCGCGACCTGATCGCAAACTATCTCGACACCTTGCTGGAGGTGCACAGATTCAACGATTATGGGCCGAACGGGTTGCAGGTCGACGGGCGCGCCACCGTGACCCGACTGGTCTCGGGGGTCACCGCCAGCCTGGCGCTGATCGATGCCGCGGTGGACGACGGCGCCGACGCGATCCTGGTGCACCACGGCCTGTTTTGGCGTGGCCAGAGCGGCCGGCTCACCGGCTGGCTCGGCGAGCGCGTGCGCCGCCTGATGGCGCACGGCATCAACTTGTACGCCTACCACCTGCCGCTGGATGCGCACCCGGTGCACGGCAACAACGCCCAGCTCGGGCTGCGGCTGGGCTGGGTGGCGGATGCGAACTTCGGCGAGCAGGGCCTGGGCTTTGCGGCCTCGACCGGCCAGGCGCTGACGCTCGAGGCGCTGGTGCAGCGTGTCCAGACGGCCTTGGCGGGGCGCACGCCGCTGGTGTTGGCCGGCGACGGACGTCCGTTGCGCCGCGTCGGCTGGTGCAGCGGCGGTGCGCAGGGTCACTTCGAAGCTGCCATCGCGGCCGGCGTGGACGCCTTCCTGACCGGCGAGGTGTCGGAGCCGCAGGCCCACCTGGCGCGCGAGACGGGTGTGGCCTTCCTGGCCTGCGGCCACCATGCCACCGAATGCTTCGGCGCGCCCGCGCTCGGCGCGCATGTGGCCGAACGCTTCGGCCTCGCGCACCGCTTCATCGAGATCGCCAACCCCGCATGAGTGGGGCCCCCACGCTCGCTGGCGCTCGCTGCCTCCCTGAGGGGGCACCCGCCTACGGCCCGGCAACGCCGGATCCGTGGCTTGCAGCTTGGCAGGCACGCCGGGGCGCGTGCTGATCGTCGACGACAGTGCATCTGGGCCATGCGCTGCGACAGCGTCAAGCCGATGCCCAGGCCGCCCTGGGCACGGTCCAGCCCGCGCCGCCCCTGGGTGAAGAGATCGAAGACCCGCGGCAACAGGTCGGGGTCGCCGGTGTGCGTCGCAAGTGCAGGCCGAGACGCCGGATGCGGCGCGCGCAGCGCTGGTCGACGGCGAGATGGCCTTCGGCCGCGCGCCGCCCAAGGGCTAAAAGGAGACCTGAGCGCCCAGCGAGTACACGTCGGTGTTGCTTTTGCCGTTGAACGCATTGACGCGGTAGCGCTCCCACTCCCCGCGCAGGGCGGTGGTCTGGTTCAACTGGTATTGCAGGCCCAGACCGAGCTTCGGCGCCGTGTTGCGATCGCTGCCCAGGCCGGTGCGCGTGTTGACCTGACCGAGGCCGACCCGAGCCAAGCCGCTCAGCGTGTCGGACCAGGGCAGCATGCCGACCGCGTCGACCGCATAGCCGTCGGCCCGCGCGTCGCCCACGGGCCCCTTCAAGCGGCCCAGGCTGAAGGCGCTGGCTTCAACCGCGAAGTTCGGGTGCAGGCGCCAGCCGCCATACAGCTTGTAGGCCGCGCGCGAGCTGTCGCCACTGACGCCGCCGACGTTGCCGGCATGCCAGTCGGGCTTGCCGATCGTGGCGCCGACGTATGGGCCGACTGGCGGCGAAGAGCGCGACTGCGCCATCGCGGGCAGCGCGAGCGCCAAGCTGGCCGCGGTGGCTGCAGCCAGGGCCGCAAGTTTGAGGGGGAACCGAAGGGGCGGCTGAATCGATGCGAAGGTCATGGAGGGTCCTGCAAATTCTCGACAGCGTCGAGGGAACAGGCGGGCCAGAAGCGGCCGCGCCTGCATGAATGGCCATCCTGGGGGGCTCTCGTGAAGGCGACGACCGGCTGCGGTGAACTCTTGTTGCTCAGCGCTTGAGTTCCGGTTTCAGGCGCACTCACAACGTGAGAGGTGCAAGCGAATGCGACACCCGGGCGCGCAAAGCGACAATGGCGTGTGACCTCGCCTGGCCTGCCGCTGCTGCTGACCATGGGCGATGCCTGCGGCATCGGCCCCGAAATCATCGCGCGCGCTTTCCAGCGCGGCGCGGCGGCCGGCGCGGTGGCCGTGGCGGACGCTGCGGTGATGCGCCGTGCCGCTGCACTGTTGCCTGAGCGTTGGCCGGTGGCTTGCGTGGCTTCGCCGCGCGACGTTGCCGTTTGCCCGCCATGTTGCATCCCGGTTTGGGAGCCGCCATCCTTGCGCGACCCTGGTGCTCCACCCGACGCGTTGGCGGGTCTGCCCTGGGGGCGCGTGGAGGCCCGCGCCGGGGCCGCGGCCGCTGTCTGCATCGCGGCTGCGGTGGCCTGCGTGCAGCGTGGCGAAGGCGCTGCGATCGTCACCGCGCCGTTGCACAAGGCCGCACTTGCGGCGGCGGGCATCGACTTTCCCGGCCACACCGAAATGCTGCAGGCGCTCGCGGCCGCACCCGGGGGGCCGCTGCCGCCGGTGCGGATGATGCTGGCCAACGACGAGTTGCGCGTGGTGCTGGTGACGATCCACCAGTCGCTGCGGCGGGCCATCGAGGCAGTGACCTACGAGGCCGTGCTGTCGACCTTGCAGATGGCACACGCGAGCGGCCCGGCGCGGCCGGGCCAACGCTGGCGCATCGCGGTGGCCGGCCTGAACCCGCATGCCGGCGAGGGTGGCTTGTTCGGTGACGAGGAGCAGCTCATCATCGGCCCGGCGGTCGCTGCAGCCCAGGCCCAGGGCCTGGACGTGCACGGGCCGTATGCGCCTGACACGGTGTTCATGCGGGCGCGCCGCGGCGAATTCGATGTGGTGGTGGCGATGACGCACGACCACGGCCTGATCCCGGTGAAATACCTCGGCGTGGAGCGCGGCGTCAACGTCACGCTCGGACTGCCGTTCGTGCGCACCAGCCCTGACCATGGCACCGCCTTCGACATTGCCGGCCAGGGTGTGGCCGACGCGTCGAGCCTGGAAGCGGCGATCGCCTGGGCCCGGCATGCCAGCGCCGCCCGGCCCGAACCGGGCCTCAGTGGCGCGTGGTGAGCGGCACGCCCGACGTCGAGTGGCCGCTGCCCAGCGCCGCCAGCTGCTTGCGCGCCCGCGCGGTGGCGCGTTCGATCAGGTAGGCGTTTTCGAAGGCGCGCAGGCGCCCCGTCTCGCACAGGCGGTAGAGCATGCGGGCGGTCATGGAGATCGCGTGCTGGTGCTTGCTGCCGCGCGTGAAGACGAAAAAGGTGCGCCCTGGGCTGATGTGAGACAGACGCACCTTGTGCCACTGGTCCTCGAAGTGCATGCGGTACGAGAAACCGATCTGCACATGGTCGGCCAGCGTTGCGCCCTTGGTCGGCTCGACCGGCTCGGGCGTCGGCAGGCCGGCGATGTCGATGTCGTGTGCCGTGACCTCGACGTCGTCGTCGGCCTCGCCCGCCCCCTGCCTGCCCCGCTCGGCGCTCAGATCGATGTCGATCTCGCCGTTCCAGTCGATCGCGGCTTCTTCGACCAGGCCGATGCGCGCGGCTTCTTCGGGCGTGAAGCCGGGGCCCGACACCACGTCTTCGAGCACCGGGATCGCGCTGCTGCCGCGCGCCGTGTCCTCCGGCGTGGGCAGCGGCATCGACAGGATGGCATCGAGCTGCTTGACCAGCAGGTTGTGGTCGAGCGTGCGCAGCGACTCGCCCTTGAGCGACTGCGCATGCGCCGGCATCAACTTGTCGAAGAAGTCCTTCTTGGCCGCGTCGGGCCAGCCGATGAGGGCCAGGCCATCGTTCAGATCGCGCATCAACTGCGGCAAGCGCACCAGGAAGGCCTTGCGATCGGTCGGCGAGCCCTTGGGCTGCACGCTCATCACCAGGTCGCGCCCCGCCGTGCGCAGGCGCGCCGTCGCGGGGCTCTCGGCGCCGTGCAGTGCCGTGCCCTTCATCAACGCCTGGGACCAGACCTGCGTCAGGAACTGGCGCAGGAAGTCGTCCATCGCCACCGAAGCCAGCGCCCCGTGCAGCTGCTGCATGTAGCGCTGCTGCAGCAGCAGGTCGACTTCCTTCTGGTCGAGCAGGCTGGACGCGTTGCTGTTGGCCTGCACGTCGCGCTTGGCCTGTTCGGCGATGAAGGTCTCGAGCTTGTCGAGCACCTGCTCGTACAACGCCATCTGGTCGAAGTCGCCGCTGACGATGTCGTCGACCAGGTCGCGCACGAGGCTCAGGAAGTGCCGCCCGGGCGCGTCGCTGAAGTCGTCGAAGGCCACCGCCAGCGAAGCCATGCGGTTGACCAGCCGCCGCACCGGGTGCCGGCGCGACGAGAAGAAGGTGGCGTCGCCGAGCGCCGCGCGCAGCACCGGCAGTTGCAGGCGTGCGATGTGCCGCGCCATCTGCGGCGGCACCTTCGGATCGGCCAGGATCTGGTCGAACAGGCTGCCGACGACGTCGATCACCATGTGGTCGAGCGAGCCGGTGGCGGCGCGGCGCAGTTCTTCGCGGTGCGCGACGATCAGGTTCGGCATCGGCGGCGAGCCAGGCCGGACGCCCCCGAGGGCACCCAGGCCGGTGCCCACGCCGGCGCCGCTGTGTGCCGCGTCGAGCTGTGTGTCGACCGCGATGTTGCCGAGCATGGCCAGGCGGCGGATCAGGTTCATCACCTCGCCGTCGACCTGTCCGATGCTGCCACTGCCCCCGGCGCTGCCCTGGCCGTAGCCCGAGCCGGAACCCGACACGCCCGGGCCCAGGCCGGCGCGGTTGTTGGGGCCGCTGTTGCCGCCGTGTCCGCCCCCGCCACCCAGTCGCCCGGCGCCGCTTTCGCCAGCGTCCACCCCGACCGGCTTGCCCAGGGTGTCGTAACCGGTGTTGGTGAACTGGCCCAGGTCGTTGCCCGGGCCCTGGACGCCGCGCACCGCGGGCTCGGGGGGCTTCACGCCGGCCGCCTTCAGCTCGGCCACGAGGGTGGCGTAAAGCGCCGGCATGGCCGTGGCCATGCTGCGCGCCATCTGCTCGGCCATGGCCTTGCAGACCGCGTCGCGGTCGGTGACCGAATCGCAGGCGGCGACCATCGCCTTGCCGATGATTTCAGGGCGCAAAGGGTTGCGCAGCTCGACCGCATCGCGCGGGCCATGCGGGTTGTGCAGCAGTCCCTGCATCAGCGTGTCGAGTTCGCGCAGCTCCCACTCACAGTGGAGCTGCAGCGTCAGTGCGAATCGCTCGGCGCTGACCTGGATCTCGACCTCCCGGTCGTCGACCAGGGTCAGCGATTGCCATGAGGATCTGCTCGCGGACGGGCGCGCGCCGCCGTCGCGCCGACGCAGCTCTGCCGCGACGCTGTCGTCCAGCCGCTCGTTGAAGGTCATCGTGAAGGCCGAAAGCTTGCGGTTCAGTTCGAACTGCGCAGCCTGCAGGTCCTCGCGCTCGGCGGTGCTCGCAGCGCCCAGCGCTGCCGCGCCGATCGCGTCGACACAGCGCTGCGCCGCCTCGCGGGCGGCGACCTTGACTCTTTGCACCGCCGCGATCAGGGCGGCGGGCAATCGCGGCGGCGGTAGGTTCATCGACGGTTGGACCATGCGGCAAGGTGCGGTGCCGCACAGACGCAAAGTATGCCGCCAAATCCGGGCCGGCCCGCCCGCTGCAGATGCCTACTTCTTCAGCGAATCGCGAATTTCGCGCAGCAGCAACACGTCTTCGGCCGCCACGACGGGCGCCGGCTTGGCCTGGCTCTTCATGCGGTTGATCTGCTTGACCATCATGAAGATGATGAAGGCCAAGATCAGGAAGTTGATCGCCACGGTGATGAAATTGCCGTAGGCAAAGAGCGGCACCCCGGCCTTGGACAGTGCCTCGTACGTCATCGGGCCCTTGTAGTCGGCCGGCAGGTTGCCCAGCGCAACGAAGTAGTTGCTGAAGTCCAGGCCGCCGAAGATCTTGCCCACGACCGGCATGATCAGGTCTTTGACGATCGAGTCGACGATCTTGCCGAACGCCGCACCGATGATCACGCCGACCGCCAGGTCGACGACGTTGCCCTTCATTGCAAACTCTTTGAATTCGCTCGTAAAACTCATGTCGGTGTCTCCTCGTGTGTTTGGTTTGTCGCTGGGGCCAAAGGGAGGCGACCCGGGCGGCGCGGAGTATTGCCCGGCAACCCAACATGTCAATCGGGGCCAAACCCGCAAAGGGTGTCCGCTAGAATTGCGGGTTGTCCCCTGACTGTGTCGCTTTGCTGCGAGGAAATGAATGAGCAATGACGCCATCGACTCCGGTCGTCGCACCTGGATCGGCATCGCCTGCGGCGCTGGAACGCTCGGCGGCGTTGCGGTCGCGGTACCTTTCGTGTCCAGTTTTGCGCCGTCCGAGCGCGCCAAGGCCGCCGGTGCGGCCGTCGAAGTTGACATCGCGAGCCTGCGTGCGGGCGAGATGACCACGGTTGAGTGGCGCGGCAAGCCGGTCTGGATACTCAAGCGCACGCCCGAGCAGCTGGCTTCCCTGAAAACCACCGACCCCCTGGTCGCC
>JAABTC010000163.1 GCA_011390055.1 Burkholderiales bacterium
CGGCAGTGCCGAATTTGCCAAGGCCACCGGCCTGACGCTCGATCTCAACGCGCGCGGCATGGGTCTGCGCAGCAACCGCTATTCGATGCTGGTGGTCGACGGTGTCGTCAAGACGCTGAACGTCGAAGCACCGGGCAAGTTCGAGGTCAGCGACGCCGACACCTTGCTGCGGCAAGCGCAGGCCCTGCGCAGCTGAGCCCGCTCAGCCAGGCGGCGCGGCCGCCTGGCGCAGATCCTGCAGCCAGGCCGCGTAGGCCGCTTCGAAGTCCGCAGGCTCCAGGCGCAGCAGCGCCGACGGGTGCAGGGTGACGAGCACCCTCAGCCCGTCGTCGCGCTGCAACCAGCGCCCGCGTTCGGTCATTACCGCCACCGGGCGCCCGAGCAGCGAGCGCGCCGCGGTGGCCCCGAGTGCCACCAGCATCTGCGGTTGCACCAGCGCGATTTCGGCGTCGAGCCAGGAGCGGCAAGCCAGGACTTCCTGCTGGGCCGGCGTCTTGTGGATGCGCCGCTTGCCGCGCAACTCGAACTTGAAGTGCTTGACGGCGTTGGTGACGTAGAGCGCTTCGCGCGGCCATCCCAAGTCGGACAGCGCCCGGTCGAACAACTGGCCGGCGGGGCCCACGAACGGTCGACCGCGCAGGTCTTCCTGATCGCCCGGCTGTTCGCCCACCACCATCCAGCGCGCGCCGATCGGGCCCTCGCCGTGCACGGCCTGCGTGGCGTGCTCACCGATCGGACAGGCGCGGCAACGCTCGCTGGCCTCGCGCAGCGCGGCCAGCGTGCCTGGCGCCGCGTGCGTTTGGGCTTGTGCCCGATGGTCGATGCGCAGCGCCATCGACGTTGCGGGCCGGCGATGCACCGGCTCCGTGCCGCCCTGCTCGACCATGCGCACACTGCGCTCGTGCGCCGACGTCACCAGCGGGCCGATCAATGCCGCCTCGGGCAGGTTCTTCCAGTAGCGCCGCGGCATCTCCTTGGTCATCATCGCCACCTTCAGCCGCGCCGGGTTGAAGATGTTCTCGTAGTAGGTGAGCCAGAGCCGCTCGGCTGCGTCGGCCGCGGGCGCCTCCTCGCGCCGCGCCCCTGGGCCGAAGACCAGGGCTCGACCATCCCAGCGCACACAGCGCTCGGGCGTCAAGATGGCCCAGCGCAATTGGGCGAAGCGGCGCGCGAAGAACGGCGCGGTCGCGCGCACGATCGGGTGGGCGGGCTCGAACCAGGCGATGTGGGTGACCTCTGCGCTGCCCTCTGCGCCTGCGGCGTTCACCGGCCGAAAGCGCACGAAGGCCGTCATCTTGTGCATCTCGCGTCGCACCTCGCGGGCCCACTGCTCAGCGCGCAGGCGGTCCGCATCGAGCGGGTCCTGGCGCAACGCCCTTTCGCGGCCGAGCCGCCACGCCAGGCCGTACAGCAGGGCGTGGCGCGCTGGGTCGGCGTGCAGGGCCGCGCGTTCGAACAGCGGCACGAAGAACGCAGGCAAGCGGACCGGCGCCTCGATGCGTCCTTCCGCCGGTGGCGCCCCGGCCCATGCTGGCGGCCCCTCGAAAAGATCGCGCTCGGCCGCTTCGGCCAGCTGCCACTGCACCCGCCCCGGTTCGACGCCCTGCTGCAACAGGCTGCGCATCGCCGCCCGGAAACCGCCCAGGTCGTCGGCCGCCTCGAGCGTGACGGTCAGCAGTTCCTGCGCAGACATGTCAGCCCGCCCCCGCCTGCCCGTCGAAGAGCGACGCCTGTCGTGGCGCGGCCTTGTGCGGCGCGCCGTGCAACGCCGCATCGAGCGCGGCCATGGCCGAGGCGGCCGTGGCAGGCTGACCGGGCAGGGTGACGAAGGGCAGCACTTTCTTCAGGGGCACGCGCAGGCGCTCGAGATCGTCCGCATGCAAGCGCCGCACACGGCGCGCCTGCAGCAGCCGGTCGACCGAGCGCACGCCCAGACCCGGCACGCGCAGCAACAGCTCGCGCGGGGCGCGGTTCAGATCGATGGGGAACTGCTCGCGGTGGGCCAACGCCCAGGCCAGCTTCGGGTCGATGTGCAGCGCCAGCATGCCGCTGCCCGGCCCGACGATCTCGTCGTGGGCAAAGCCATAGAAGCGCATCAGCCAGTCGGCCTGGTACAGCCGGTGCTCGCGCACCAGCGGCGCCTGCGCCAGAGGCAGCGCGCGCGAGGCATCGGGGATCGGGCTGAACGCCGAGTAATACACGCGGCGCAGCCGGTACGCGCCGTACAGCGTGGCGCTGGTGGCCAGGATGCTGCGGTCGTCCGATGCATCCGCGCCGACGATCATCTGCGTGCTTTGCCCCGCCGGTGCGAACAGCGGCGCGCGCGCGCGCTTGGGCTTGACCTGCGGCTGCGAGGTGGGCGCCTGCGTCTTGGCCTCGCCCTTGGCATCGTCGATGTGGATGCGCAGGCGTGCCATTGAGCGGCGGATCGCCTGGCCGTCTTTCTCGGGCGCCAGCGCCTGCAGACCTTCGACGGTGGGCAGCTCGACGTTGATGCTCAGCCGGTCGGCATAACGGCCGGCGCGCGCCAGCAGCTCAGGGCTGGCCTCGGGAATCGTCTTCAGGTGGATGTAGCCCCGAAAATCGTGTTCTTCCCGCAGCACCCGGGCCACCTCGACCACGCGCTCCATCGTGTAGTCGGGGCTGCGGATGATGCCCGAGCTGAGGAACAGGCCCTCGATGCAGTTGCGGCGGTAGAAGTCGAGCGTGAGCTGCACCACCTCGTCGATCGAAAAGCGCGCGCGCTCGACGTTGCTCGAGACCCGGTTGACGCAGTACAGACAGTCGTAGACGCAGTAGTTGGTGAGCAGGATCTTCAGCAGCGAGATGCAGCGGCCGTCCGGGGCGTAGCTGTGGCAGATGCCCGCTCCCTCGGTCGAGCCGATGCCGCGGCCGCCCCGCGAGTCGCGCTTTTGCGTGCCGCTGGAGGCACAGGAAGCGTCGTATTTGGCGGCGTCGGCCAGGATGGCCAGCTTGCGATCGAGGGTCATGCGTGAGACTGCGTAAGGCTGTTTAAATATACAGCCGCCATGCTAGTCTTGCTGTCCCAAGGTGTAGTTCATCCCGGCACGCCACGTGCCAGTCCACCCACCGAGAACCGCCATGAACACCGCTTCCGACTCCGCTCATGCATCCGCGCCCGCGATTGGCACCCAGCGTGCGTTGCCGCCCCAGCCCATCAGCGCCGAGGTGCTGCTCGAGAAATACGCCAAAGGCAGCGAGCGCAGCGTTGCCGACGTGCAGGCCAGGGTGGCCCGCGCGCTGGCGGCCGTCGAGGCGCCCGAACAACGCGACGCCTGGACGGCTCGATTTACCGAAGCCTTGGCGGCCGGCTTCATTCCTGCAGGCCGCATCCAGTCGGCCGCGGGCAGCCGACTGGCGGCCACGCTCATCAACTGCTTCGTGCAGCCGATCGGCGACTCGATCACGCACGACGACGACGGCCACCCGGGCATCTACACCGCACTGGCCGAGGCCGCCGAGACCATGCGCCGCGGCGGTGGCGTCGGCTACGACTTTTCGCGCATCCGCCCGCGCGGGGCGTGGGTGGCCGCCACCCAAAGCTCGGCCTCCGGGCCGGTGAGCTACATGCGCGTGTTCGATCGATCCTGCGAAACGGTCGAATCGGCCGGCGCACGCCGCGGTGCCCAGATGGCGGTGCTGCGCTGCGACCACCCCGACATCGAAGAATTCATCCACGCCAAGGACAGCGGTGACTTGAAGAACTTCAATGTCTCGGTGGGTGTGAGCGACTCGTTCATGCAGGCGGTGGAGGCGGCCGGCGAGGTCGAACTGCTGCACCGCGCCGAGCCCGGCCCGGCCCAGAAGGCGGCCGGTGCCTACCGCCGCGGCGACGGTCAGTGGGTCTACCGCAAGCTGCCGGCGCGCGAGCTGTGGCGCCAGATCATGGAAGCCACTTACGACCATGCCGAGCCCGGCGTGCTGTTCCTCGACACCATCAACCGCGACAACAACCTGGCCTACTGCGAGAGCATCGCCGCGAGCAATCCGTGCGTGACCGCGGACACGTGGGTCATGACCGGCGATGGACCACGGCAGGTTCGCGCACTCTTGGGCCGGAAGTTCACCGCGATCGTCGACGGCAAGCCGTTTTCGACCCAGTCGGACGGCTTCTTCCCCACCGGCACCAAGCCGGTGTTTCGTCTGCGCACGAGCGAGGGCCATCAACTCCGCCTCACCGCGGATCACCTCGTGCGCCGTGTCACACGCAAGACGCGCTATTTCGCGGAAAGTGCGTGGGTGGCCGCGAGTGAGCTGCGCCCCGGCGACGAGCTGGTGCTGCACGATCATCGAACACTCGTAGGCTGGGAAGGCCCACGCACCGAGCATGAAGGCTATCTGATCGGCCTGTTGATCGGCGACGGAACGCTGAAACAGGACAAGGCTGTGCTGTCGGTGTGGGCACCCGAGTTGAAAGCGGTCGGCAATGGCGTTTCCGCATTGCCGCCAAGTGTGCGAGGCATCATGGTGGCCGCGGAAGTTGCCGCACGCAGCCTTTCACACCGAGCTGATTTCGCCGGCTGGCAGCGGCCCATCGAAGGTCGTGGAGAACAACGTCTGGTCTGCGCGGCTTTGCGCAACCTGGCGCTCGAACTCGGCATGGCGCCTGGCCGCAAGCACATCACGCTGGCCATGGAGGAGGCGTCTTCCGAGTTTGCATGCGGCCTGTTGCGCGGGCTGTTCGATGCCGACGGGTCGGTGCAGGGCCAACAGTCCAAGGGCGTCAGTGTGCGACTGGCGCAGTCGGATCTGCCGTTGCTCCAGTCAGCGCAGCGCATGTTGCTGCGACTTGGCATCGCCAGCACGATCTACCGAGAGCGTCGCCCTGCCGGCGCGCGGCCCATGCCCGATGGCAAGGGAGGGCATCGGGACTATTGGACGCACGCATCGCACGAGCTTTGCATCACTGGCGCCAACCTGGAGCGGTTTGCAAGCCGTGTGGGGTTCGCCGACGAGGTCAAGACGGA
>JAABTC010000164.1 GCA_011390055.1 Burkholderiales bacterium
GTTGGTCGGGTCGAGCTTGAGCCAGCGCGCAGGCAGCGCCACCTCGTCGGCGGTCGGGCACCAGACCGATGCCCACGCGTGCGAGGCGTCCGCGCCCAGCAAAGGTGCGGGCTCCGGGCCCGCGGATGGTGCATCGGCCTTGACTGCGCCCGACCCCGCACCGTCGGGGGGCGTCGTGACCAGGTAGCCGCTGACGTAGCGCGCTGCCAGCCCCATCGATCGCAGGGCACCGATCATCAGGTGGGCGAAGTCCTGGCAGACGCCGGCGCGTGTGGTCAGCACCTGCGACAGCGGCGTGTCGACCTCGGTGCTCTCGGGGCAGTACGCGAACCCGTCGTGGATCCGCTGCATCAGATCGATCGCGGCCAGGGCCACCGGGCGCTGCGGCGTGAACGACGGCAGGGCGAATTCGCGCAAGGCCGCCAGCGCCGGCACGCAAGGCGATTCGAAGACGAACTCGCTGGCGTCTTGCCACGGCGCGCCGGACGTGTAACGCAAACGTGCGCGCACCTCTTCCCACGGCAGCGTGGCCGCGGGCGGCACGGCCGGCACGTCGATCAAGCGCAACCGGCTGCGCGCGCGCACACGCAGTTCACGGTGCGGCGCGTGCACTTCGAAGCAGGTCCGCAGGTTGCCAAGGCGATCGCGCGCCTGGCGCAGTTGGGCCGGCGGCGGATCGATGTCGAGCTCGAACGCTTCCAGCACCTGGGTCGGTTCGTCGCGGGGGCCCAGGTGGGCGAGGTGGTGGGCCATGTCCACCCGCGAGGCATAGCGGTAGTGCGTGAGGTGCTCGACTTCGAGCCACGACGGCGAGAGCGCTGCGTCGGTCATCGCTAGACCCTTTGCAGCGCGGGGCTGTCGGTGTGCGCGAAATAGCGCTCGCCGATGGCCTCGCTGAGCTGCCAGGCGCGCTGTTCGAGGTCGGTCGAAACCTGCAGCAACGCCGCGCGCAGCGTCACATCGTCGAGCTCGGCCAGCGCGGCCAGACTCACGCCCGCACCCTCGGCGGGCAGCAGGGCCGTGAAGGTGGCATGGCCGTCGGCCGGGCCAGGCAGCTTCGCGATCTCGGTTCGCAGGCGGCGCAGGCAGCCGGCGAACGCGCGCGGGTTGCTGTCGTCGATGACCAGCAGGTCGGCGAGTGCCAGCAGGTCTTCGTGCCGCTGGTAGCGCGAGCGGAACGTGATGCGGCTGTCGAACAGGTCGAGCAGCAGATCGGTCGCTGCGATGGCGCCGTTTGGGGTGTCGAACGCCACCAGGAGTGCGGCCAGACTGCCCGACAGCGCCGCCAGGCGCTCGATCGAACGGCCCACCGACAGCAGGCGCCAGCCGTGGTCACGCGTCATGCGGTCGGTCTGGGTGCCGGTGATCGCGGCCAACTGAACGCTCAGGCGTTCGAGCGCCGCCCGCGCTTGCGCCGTGCTCGGCACCGGTGCACCGGCACGCGCCAGGGTGCCCTGGGCAGACGGGCGCTGGAAGCCTTCGGCCATGCGGCGCACCAGGCCCCACTGTTCCTGCGACAGCCGCTCACGCAGGTTGCCCGCCACGCGCGACAGCGCCTGCAGGTTGAAGCCGATGCCACCGTCGCGCTGCGCCAGCGCGGCGCGCAGGTTGCGATCGAAGCGCGCCGCCGAACGCTCCGCACCGGGTGTGCCCTCGGGCACCAGCCCCTGGCGTTCGGCCAGCCGTGACAGCGCGGCCAGCAGGTTCGGCGGCAAGCCGTCGTCGCCGTCGAAGCGCCGCAGCACGGCCCGCGCCAGGCGCACCGAGTGTTCGGTGCGCTCGGTGTAACGGCCCAGCCAGTACAGGTTTTCCGCGCTGCGACTGGCCACCGCAGGCCGGCGCGCAGCCAGGTCGGCCAGCGTCAGGCGCTGCGGCTGCAGGCTGCGGGCATCGACTGCATCGTCGGTGCGGACCCAGGTGTCCAGGCTGGTGCCGCCCTCGGCCATCGAGACCGACAGGGGCGACTGCGTGGCCATGCGCGTCAGGCCGCCGGGCAGCAGGTGCCATTGCCCGCCGCGGTCGACGACGGCATACACACGCAGCAGCGCAGGCCGCGTCGAGAGCATCCCGCCGGGCAACGGCAGGGCTGCGCGCGAAGGCGGCAGGTGGCCCTGCACCGCGAACGCATCCGGGTCGGCCAGGATCCGCGCCTCGATGGCCGGCCGCTCGGCGGCGGTGATGCGGCGCGCCGCCTCGCCGGTGCCGATGAAGGCCGGTCGCAGCACGCGGCCGTCGAAGCCGTGCGGGCGACTCTGCAACGAGCGCAGCGCGGCGGCCTCGCCGCACCACCAGGTGGGCAACGACGGCATCACCAGCGGTTCGCCCAGCAGTCGCCGCGCGATCGCCGGCAGGAAGCCGTGCACGGCGCCCGACTCGAGAAAGCCGCTGCCCAGCGCATTGGCCAGCACCAGGTTGCCGGCGCGCAGCACCTGCACCAGGCCGGGCACCCCGAGCGCCGAATCCGGCCGCAGTTCGAGCGGATCGCAGTAGTCGTCGTCCAGGCGTCGCAACAGCGCGTGCACCGGCTGCAAGCCCTCGACCGTGCGCAGGTAAAGGCGCTCGCCCCGCACGGTCAGATCGGCCCCTTCGACCAGCGTGAGGCCGAGGTAGCGCGCCAGGTAGGCGTGCTCGAAATGGGTCTCGCTGTACGGCCCGGGCGTCAACAGGGCCACCCGGGCCGAGCGGCCGTCGCCCAGGCGATCGGCAACCTCCGCGGCCTGCTGCTCGACCGTGTCGAGCAGATGACGGTAGCCCGACGCGATGTGCTGCACGCGCAACTCGCGGAACGCGTCAGGAAACTGTCGCGCCACGATCGAGCGGTTGTGCAACACGTAGCCCAGGCCGGAGGGCGATTGCGTGCGTTGCGAGATGACCCACCACTGGCCGTCGGCGCCACGTGCCAGGTCGAACGCAACGATGTGCAGGTGCATGCCCGCGATGGGCGTCACACCGTGCAAAGGGCGCAGGTAGCCGCGGTGGCGGAACACCAGCGCGGGCGGCAGCAGGGCCTCCTTCAGCAGGTGCTGGGAGCCGTAGACGTCGGCCAGCATCGCGCTCAGCAAGCGCGCGCGCTGGGCAATGCCCCGCTCGATGGCCTGCCAGTCGGCCGGCTCGACGATCAGCGGCAGCGGCTCGAGCGACCAGGGCCGCGATGCACTCGCTGCCGTGCCCTCCTCCTGGTGCGCGTTGAAAGTCACCCCGTCGGCACGCAACTGGTGTGCGATCTGTGCGCGGTGGGTTTCGTAGGCCGCTTGCGGCTGCGTCAACAGTGCCGGTGCGGCATCGAAGAAGCGTTGCCACGAAGGACGCAGACGGCCCTGCGCATCGCGGCATTCGTCCCACGCCGTGTGGTCGCCCGGCGGCCGCGCCTCGAAGGCGGGCGACGGCAGCGCCGGGCCCAAGCCCGGTCGCAAGCGGCTGGACGAATCCGGCATCGTCGTGGTTGCGGTCGCCGCGGTCAGCCGACGCGCAGGTCGAGCGTGCAGGGGAACTCGCGGCTCGGCACCGCGGGCGCCACCACCATCCGCCCGGGCGTGTGGCCGATCGCGGAAAAACGCGCCAGGCGGCGGCTTTCGGCCTCGTAGGCATTCACTGGGAAGCTGTCGTGGTTGCGCCCTCCCGGGTGCGCGACGTGGTAGCGGCAGCCGCCGAGCGAGCGCTCCGACCAGGCGTCGACGACGTCGAACGTGAGCGGCGCGTGCACCCCGATCGTCGGGTGCAGCGACGACGGCGCAGCCCAGGCCCGGAAGCGCACGCCGCACACCGCTTCGCCCACGCGGCCGGTCGGCTGCAACGGCAGTGCACGGCCGTTCACGGTCACGACATGCCGGTTCGGATTGAGCCCGCGCGCCTTGACCTCGATGCGCTCGAGGGTCGAATCGACATAACGCACGGTGCCGCCCGGCGCGCCCTCCTCGCCCATCACATGCCAGGGCTCCAGGGCGTTGCGCAGGGCCAGCTCGACACCCCCCGCCGACGCCTCGCCGATGCGCGGGAAGCGGAACTCGAAGTGCGGCGCGAACCAGGCGCCGTCGAAGGCGAAGCCTGCGCCTTGCAGGTCGCGCATCACGTCGTCGAAGTCATCCTGCACGAACGACGGCAACAGGAAGCGGTCGTGCAGCCCCGTGCCCCAGCGCGTGAGCCGCGTCGCACCCCCGCCGCGGTAGGGCGCGCGCCAGAACCAGGCGACCAGAGAGCGCAACAGCAGTTGCTGCGCCAGGCTCATGCGCGCATGCGGCGGCATCTCGAAGGCGCGCAGCTCGAGCAGGCCCAGGCGGCCGGTGGCCGTGTCGGGCGAGTAGAGCTTGTCGATGCAGAACTCGGAGCGGTGGGTGTTGCCGGTGGCGTCGATCAACAGGTTGCGCAGGGTGCGGTCGATGAGCCAGGGCGGCACCTGCCCCCCCTCGTCGGCCATGCGCCGATCGAGTTCGGCCAGCGCAATCTCGATTTCGTAGACCTGGTCGTGGCGCGCCTCGTCGATGCGCGGTGCCTGGCTGGTCGGGCCGATGAACAAGCCGGAAAACAGGTACGACAGGCTGGGGTGGTTGTGCCAGTAGGTCAGCAGGCTGGCCAGCAGGTCGGGCCGGCGCAGGAACGGGCTGTCGGCCGGGGTGGCGCCGCCGAGCACGAAGTGGTTGCCGCCGCCGGTGCCGGTGTGGCGCCCGTCGAGCATGAACTTCTCGCTCGACAGGCGCGTGCGGTGCGCCGTGTCGTAAAGGAATTCGGTGTGCTCGACCAGCTCGCGCCAGTTGTGCGCCGGATGGATGTTGACCTCGATCACGCCCGGGTCGGGCGTGACCTGAAGGATCTTCAGGCGCGGGTCGCGCGGGGGCGGGTAGCCTTCGAGCACGATCTTGAACTGGAGTTCGCGCGCAGTGGCTTCCACGGCGGCGAGCAGCTCGAGGTAATCGTCGAGCGTTTCCAGCGGCGGCATGAAGACGTAGAGCACGCCACGCGGCTCGGCCCGCGCAGCCACTTCGGCTTTG
>JAABTC010000165.1 GCA_011390055.1 Burkholderiales bacterium
CGCGGCGGATGTCGTCGTTCATGCGGGGGTCCTGTTGATGTGGCCGCGGCGGGTCAGCAGCGCATCCAGGCGCGGATAGACGCGCCGTGCATTGCCTTCGAAGATCTTGAACCGGCTGGTTTCATCGAGCCCGTCGATCTGGTCGATGTAGCGCTTGGTGTCGTCGAAGTGGTGGCCGGTGTCGGGGTCGATGCCCTTCACCGCGCCGATCATCTCGGAGGCGAACAGGATGTTGTCGAGCGGCACCACCTCGGTCAGCAGGCGGATGCCCGGCAGGTGGTAGACGCAGGTGTCGAAGAACACGTTCTTCATCAACGTGGCGACGAGCTCGGGCTTCTGCTGGTCGACGCCGAAGCCGCGGTAGCGGCCCCAGTGGAACGGCACCGCGCCGCCGCCATGCGGGATCACGAACTTCAGCGTCGGGAAGTCGACGAACAGGTTCTTCTGCAGCAACTGCACGAAGGCCGTCGTGTCGGCGTTCAGGTAGTGCGCCATCGTGTGATGGAAGTTCGGGTTGCACGACGACGAGACATGCACCATCGCCGGCAGCTCGAGCTGCACGAGGCGTTCGTACAACGGGTACCAGTAGCGATCGGTCAGCGGCGGGCCGGTCCAGCGCCCGCCCGACGGGTCGGGGTTCAGGTTGACGCCGACGAAGCCCAGCTCGTTGGCGATGCGGTCGAGCTCGGGCAGGCAGTGCTCGATCGGCGCGCCGGGGTGCTGCGGCAGTTGGCCGACACCCGCAAAGTTGTCGGGCAGCAGCGTGCACAGGCGGTGGATCAGGTCGTTGCTGATGCGCGTCCACTGCACGCTCGTCGCCTCGCTGCCGATGTGGTGCGCCATGCCGGCCGCGCGCGGCGAGAAGACGGTCAGGTCGCAGCCGCGCTCGCGCTGGAACTTCAGTTGCGGCGCGACGCTGGCGACGATCTGCTCGTCGCTGATGCCGAGATCGGCGAGCGACGTCGCCGCCGGCTTGCGCGCCGGGTCCGCGAGGCCGGCGAGCTGCTGGTCGCGAAAGCGGTGCAGCGGCGCCGGCTCGGTCGTGTAGTGGCAATGGACGTCGATGATCACGGGGCGTGGGCCGCAAGGAATTGCAGGAGTCGATCGGGCACCGTCTCGGCCGTCTGGGCCGCCGGCAGCGCGTCCCAGTAGTCGGCACGCGGCAGGCATTCTTCGAGGTAGCGCGCAGCCGAGGTCGCGTGCGATGCGTCGCGGCCGGGAACGATCAGCGCGGGGATGTCGAGCTTCAACAGGTCCTCGGGTTCTGCGCCCGGCGCCGTGTCGCGGTCGAGCAGCTTGCGTGCCATGCCTTCGACAATGCTCGCGTAGGCCGCCCGATCCTGCTGCATGAACGACTCCGCGAACGCGGTGTCGCGGCGGATCACCGAAGCCCAGGGACCGCCGCGCGGATCGGCATTGAAGGCTTGGCCGTCGCGACGCACCAGCGCCACCACCGCGGCCAGCCCGTGCTCGCGCACGAAGGCCAGGTGGTCGGTGAAGCGCTTTTGTCCGTTGATGCGGTACTTGGCGCCGCCGACGGGCCAGTACAGCAGCATGCTGATGACCGCCTGCGGATGCGCCACGGCGAAACCCACCACCGGCGCGCAACCCATGCAGCCGCCCATCAGGTGTGCGCGCGCGATGCCCAAGTGGTCGAGCAGGCCCTTGCCCTGCGCGACGTAATCGCGCCAGCCGACCGCTTCGATGCGCCCGCCCGACGAGCCGCACTCGCGCCGGTCGAAAACGATGCAGGTGTGCCGGCGCGTGAGCGGCTCGAACATCCGCGTCTGCGCGTAGATGCCAAGCGTCATCCACTTCTCCAGCGTGGCGTCGAACCCGCCGGGCGAGAACATCAACAGCGGCGGGCCGCTGCCGACCACTTCGTAGCGGGTCTCGATGCCGTCGATGATGGCGGTCGGCATGCGGCGTCAGGCGAGCGGAATGCCGCCCTTGATCTGGCGCGACGAACGCACGTCGTCGGCATACGCCGTGATGGCATCGAGTGCAATCTTCGCCACCAGCGCATAGGTTTCGGGCGGCTGGTCGATGGTCGAGGCGGCATAGCCGATCGCGGCGTTCGCCATGCGCATGCGGCCGTCGAGCCAGGGCCCGCCGCCGAGGCCGCCGATCACCGGGATCGACACCGCCGCGGTCACTGCGGGGCCGGCCAAGGGCCCCGAATGCGTGAAGTCGAGCAGCGACGCGCCGGCGTCTTCGAGGCGCTTCGCATCGGCGACGAGCTTGGCCGTCATGGCGGCGGGCAGTTGCAGGCCCGGCTTCAACATCGTCGCGTAATCCACGCCGTGCTGCAGCGCGGTCTGCGGCGTGATGCCGAACTGCGCGAAGACGGGGATGCCGGCGCGCGCGATCGCACGCACGGCGTCGGGGAAATCGGCCGCGCCGTCGAGCTTGACCATGTCGGCACCGGCTTCCTTGACCAGGCGGATGGCAGCGGCCAGCGCGGCGTCGGTGCCCTGCTGCAAGGGACCGAACGGGAAGTCGACACTCACCAGCGCCCGCTTCACACCGCGTCGCACCGCCTTGCAGACGATCACCATCTCGTCGAGCGTGACTTCGAACGGGTTGGCATGGCCCCAGAGGTTGATGCCGACGGTGTCGCCGACCGACACGATGTCGACGCCGGCGCGGTCGACAATCTGCGCCATCTGCCAGTCCCACGCCACGACACCGACGATCTTGCGCCCGTCGCGCTTCATCTGCTGCAACGCGGGCAGGGTCACGGGGTTCGTCATCGGGGCATCCTCACCCGACCAGGGCGTGCGTGTTGGCGGGGAACAGGTCTTCCAGCCGCGGGGCACGGTCGATGATGCCCTGCTCGACCGCCGAGGCGATGGCCTGCTCGAGCATGCGCCGGTTCGGCGCGAGGCCGTAGGGCAGCGGGTCGGCGCCGGTGATCGCCATCACGCGGCGGTGCATTGCGTCGACCGCGGTCGGCTTGTCGATCGCGCCTGAGCGCAGGCGTTCGACATAGAGCCGTTTCGATTCGGCGAAGGCCTCGAACAGGGCCGGCCCGATCTCAGGATGCGCGGCAAGCAGCTCGTCTTTGACGACCATCAGGTGGTTGATCGGGTAGTGACCGTGGTCGCGCAGCGCCGCGAACCCGGCCTCGGCCGCGTCGGCGATCAGGGGCTGCACGTTCGGCGCGTCGATCTCGATGCCGATCGCGCCGGCGAGTTCGCCCGAGGCGACCATCTCTGCCATCTTCTTGCCCGGCTCGATCGGCACCACGTTGGCCGGCGGCCGGTACTCGGCCACGTGCTCGTCGCCCGACAGCACCCAGGTGATCTTCTTCAGATCGACGCCGTACTGGTGCTGCAGCACGCTGCGCGCCCACAGCCCTGTGGTCACGGTGTAGCCGCGGTTGACGCCGACGCGGCGGCCTTCGAGATCCTTCGGGTGCGCGATGCCGGCATCGGTGTTGATGTGGATCGCGCCGTGGTGGAACGCACGCACCAGGAAGATCGGCAGCGCCGTGAAGCGCTTGCCGTGGGCGCGCGCGCAAACGTAGGTGGTCAGCGCCATCTCGCTGACGTCGAATTCGAGCCCGCGCACCATGCGCCGGAAGCCGTCGATCAGCAGCGGCACGTCTTCGAACACCAGCTCGATGCCGGGCACCGGCACGCTGCCTTCTTTCAAGGCCTGGTTGTTGCCCTGGGTGCGGGTGACGGTCTTGAGGGTGAGCATGTCAGCAGCAGTCGCAGGCGTCGGTGGTGGACACAGCCAACGCGTCGCGCATCCAGTAGGGCGGCAGGTCGTCGGGCGTGACCCGGTCGACGGGTTTGAAGACCTTCAGGCGGTGGCGCTGCGCCAGTTCACCGGTCCAGAACACGATCACGGTGCTGCGCGGCGGGAAGCCGGGCAGGCTGGAAGCCACCTCGTCAACCAGCACGACCGATGCCGCGGGCAGGCCGAAGCGCTCGCGCGTCCAGCCCGCGATGGTGTGGGCAGGCGATGGCATTCAGACCGAAGCATGCGCCTTGCCCGGTTCCGCCTGCAAGGCCTCGCGCGCGGCGTCCTTGAAGGCTTGCCCGTGCGGCAGCACGACGGCCGCGGACCGGACCCGCTGATGCTCGGGCGCCGTGCCCGGCGGCGGCGTGCCCTGCTCAGCCAGCGCCTTGGCCGCCTTCATCAGCCGCTGTCGGGCCATGATGATGCCGTTGTCGGTGGACACCAGATGCTCGCGCGTGCGGTCCTGGACCCAGCCCATGCTTTCCTGCAGCGAGGCATCCTGCATCGCGATGCCCTCGATGCCGCTGTAGCTGATGCCGGCCTTCTGCGCCGCGCGGTCCATCAGGTAGTCGTTGGTCTTGTTCTGCAGCGGCACGTAGGTGCCGGGTTGGTAGCGCACGTGGATGCCATGGCCGTCTTGCATGGCCTGCACCTCTTCGGTTTTCAGCGCCCGCGTCGGGTGGTAATCGAAGCTCCAGGCCCAGTTGTGGTGGTCGTCGATCGGGACCCAGAAGTGGCCGTGGATCGGATGGTCGCCGCGCGGCGGCACCATCGTGAAGCAGGGCATGATCCACGGCGTGATGCGCCAGTAGTGGTGGCCCTCTTCGGCATTGCGACGCGCGCCGATGTAGAGGCCGCCGTCGGCCGGCACCACCTCGAACACCGGCTTCAGGTCGGCGAGGTTGTACTGGTTGCCCTTGGCGCCCTTGAACAGCGGGTCACGGTTGAGCGCACCGCTGTGCAGGAACGACACGTGGCTCGAATCGATGCCGCCCTCCAACGCCTGCAGCCAGTTGCATTCCTGCAGTCGCTTGCTGATGAAGCTCTGGTTCGCAGGCACCGTGGCGAATTCCCATTCGGGCTCGGGCGGCTTCAGTTCGGGCGGGCCCATGTAGATCCACAGCACACCGCCGCGTTCGATGAGCGGGTAGCCCTTCAGCTTGATGCGGCCGCAAAAGCCGCTCTCGGCGGGTTCGGACGGCACCTCGAGGCAGCGGCCGTCGACGCC
>JAABTC010000166.1 GCA_011390055.1 Burkholderiales bacterium
CCCGAGGTGAACGACCCGGTGCTGCCGGGTGAGATCCAGCCGATCCGGGACCCGCTGCCGCCGACGACGGCTTGACCTGACGGCGTCTGCGCTGACGCCCGGGCGGGCTGTTGCGGAACGCAACGGCGTGAAAATTTGACCGATTGCGTCCGACAATGGGAACTGGTGCAGCCAGCCACACAGTTCCCTCCATGACCCATGCCCTGATCGTCGACGACGATGTCGACTCGGCACTTTCCCTGAAAGCGCTGATCGCCGCCGAGCAACTTTCGGTGGCCGTGGCGCACACGCTGCGCGATGCGCGGCGCCAGATCGCGCTGCAGCAGCCCGACATCGTCCTGCTCGACCTGCAACTGCCCGACGGCAGCGGCATGGACCTGTTCGCCGACGCCGACCTGCTGGCCAATTCCGAGGTCGTGCTGATCACCGGCCACGCCAGCCTGGAAACCTCGATCGAGGCGCTGCGCCTGGGCGCGGCCGATTACATCGTCAAGCCGATCAAACCGCGTCAGTTGCAGGGTGTGCTGTCGCGCTTCATGAAGCCGGCTGCGCTGAAAGCCGAGGTGGCCGCGCTGAATGCCACCGTGGCCCCGAACGGCCACTTCGGGCATTTGTGGGGCCGTGCCCCGCCGATGCTGCGGTTGTACGAACAGATCTCGCGCGTCGCCGGCACCGGGGTGACGGTCTTCATCACCGGCGAAAGCGGCTCCGGCAAGGAGGTGGTGGCGCAGACGGTGCATGACCTGAGCCGGCGCCGCACGCGCCCGTTCCTGGCCGTGAACTGCGGTGCGATCTCGCCCAACCTGATCGAGAGCGAAATCTTCGGCCACGAAAAGGGCAGCTTCACCGGTGCGGATCGGCAGCACCAGGGCTTTTTCGAACGCGCCAGCGGGGGCACGCTGTTCCTCGACGAGATCACCGAAATGCCGCAGGAATTGCAGGTCAAGCTGCTGCGCGTGCTCGAGACGAACCGCTACATGCGGGTCGGTTCGACGCAAAGCCAGGAAGCCGACGTGCGCCTGGTCGCCGCCACCAACCGGATGCCGATGGAGGCGGTCGCGTCGGGCAAGCTGCGCGAAGATCTGCTGTACCGGCTGAACGTGTTCCCGATCGAGTTGCCGCCGCTGCGCGAGCGCCTTTCCGACGTGCCGCTGCTGGCCGAACACTTCCTCACGGCCATCAGTGCCCAGGAAGGTCGCGTCAAGCGGTTCACATCGGCCGCGCTCGAACGGTTGTCATGTTATGCATGGCCTGGCAACGTGCGCGAGTTGCGCAACGCGGTGCAGCGTGCGTACGTGATGGCAGCCGACGACACCATCGACGACCAATGGCTGCCGCCGGTGTCCCCCCGCGTCGCCGGCGACCACGCAGCGGCGCTGGCTGCGTCGGCGCCTGCAGCAGCCGGCCAGGCGGCGTCTGACGAGCCGGGCTCCCGTGCGGGCGTCGCGACGCGCGGCACGGCGGCAGCCTCGCGCGACGTGGCCACGCCGGCAGCATCGGCCGACGGGCTGACCATCAACCTGACGATCGGGACCTCGATGGCTGACGCCGAACGGGCGCTGATCCTGGCCACCCTGCGCCACCACCAGCATCAGAAGGAGCGCACGGCGGCCGTGCTCGGCATCAGTTTGAAGACGCTCTACAACCGGCTGAAGGAGTACGCGGCCCAGGCGCAGAGCGACGAGAAGGGAACGGCCGCCGAGGGGCGCTGACGCCTGCGCGCGCGGCTGCCTTCAGTGGCTGAGCGCGGGTTGCGCCCGCGCCGCAGCCGGGCAGGTCGTCGACACTTCACGCGCGGCCCGCGCGCCGCCGAGGGCGTGCCGGTAGTGAAGCGCCTGCTCCTGCACCACGCGGCCCCAATCGTGGCTGCGGGCGAGTTCGAGGGCGGCCCAGAAGTGGACCCAGCTCGGACTGACCAGCGCCGATCTGAGTGCTTCGGCCCACTCTTCGACGCGCTGGCTCGCGACCGTGGTGCCGGCTCCCTGGGCGATTTCGCCCAGCACGCCCGCGCGGCTCACCACCACGGGCAGTCCGCAGGCCATGGCTTCGAGCAGGGCCAGGCCACCGTGTTCGGCTTCGCCGCCGGCATGCGCATAGGCATCGCACGAGGCCATCAGACGCGCACGCTCGGCCGCTGACAGGTCGTTGGGCAGGCAGCGCACCGCGTCGCCAGCGGGAGCACAAGGGCCGTCGCCCAAGGTCAGCAGCGCATGACCCGGGCCCAGGCGCCGCACCGCTTCGGCCAGCACATCGAGCCGCATGCGGGTGCCGAAGCGGCCGACGTACAGAACCAACCGGGTCCCGGGCGTCAGGTGCAGGCGCGCCTCCAGGCCGCGGCGCCAGGCATGGTCGCCGGCGTTGGGGGTGAAGGTTCCGCAATCGATACCCATCGGCTGGTACACCGCATGGGCCACGCCCAGGGCCTGCAGCTGCGCCGTCATCGCACGGCTGGGCGCCAGCACCAGGTCGTAGCCCTCGTAGCAACGGTGCAGCAGCCCTAGGGCCTGGCGCTCGATCCATCGGCCGCGCCGCGGCTCGGCCTTCGCGTCGAGTCCATGCGCGTGTGCGATGCCCATGCGCAAGCCGAGCAGCGGATCGCCCTGGCACAACGCAACCGCCGGCACGCCGAGCCGATCTGCCGCATCGAGCACCGCGCCACCGAGCACGAACGGCTCGGCCGTTTCGATGATGTCAGGCTGGGCGGCCGTCAAGGTGTGCGCAACGCTGCTGCGATCGAACCACCAGCGGGCCGCGCTCAGCCAAGCCAGCGGGTGACCTGCGACCGGACTGTTCTGGCCGAGCGACAGCACACTGTGGCGCCAGCCGATGCCTTGCAGCGCCTCGCGGCGTGCCTCCTGCTGGCGTCGCGCGGCCGTCGCGCGTGCGCCACCCCGACGCGCGCCGAGGGCGGCTTCGAGCAGGCGGGGGCCGCGTCCAGCGCCGATTGCAACAGGCGCCATCGACATCGGGGTCCGGGCAGTGGCCGAGACGACGGGGTGGTTCATGTGCGATAGGAGGCAAGCTGCGTGCCAGGGGCTTCGCATGCACCTCACAGCGCTGGCTCGCGACGCCTACGCCGTTCAGCCAACGACGGGTGGGCATGCGGATTGCCAGTTGTGTCCATGCGTATCGACGCAATCCGTACCCCCCTGCCCGGCGCCGCCTTGTCAGCGCGCCAAGCCCATGCGGCCGAATTGACGCGCCGCATCGGCGAGCCATTGCTGTCCGGCAACCGCGTTCGGCTGCTCAAGGACGGGCCGGCCGCCTTCGCCTCGATGTTCGAGGCGATCGAACAGGCGCGCGACCACATCAACATCGAGAGCTACACCATCGAGGCCGGTGGCCCGGGCGAAGAACTGGCGCGCCTGCTGGTCAAGCGCTGCGCCGAGGGCGTGCGCGTGAACCTGTTGTTCGACTCGGTCGGCTCGCTGATGACCTCGGCCGAATACTTCGGGGGCTTGCGTCGTGCCGGCGTCAGCCTGTGCGAGTACAACCCGGTGCAGCGCTGGCGCGCCTTGCTCGGCAAGGCCCTGCACCTGCGCAACCACCGCAAGCTGATGGTCATCGATGGCCGCATCGGTTTCATCGGCGGCATGAACATCAGCACGGTGTACGCCAGTGAACCCGGTTGGCACGATCTGCACCTGCGCATCGAAGGCCCGGTCGTGGGGCGGCTGCAGCAGCTGTTCACGCGCCACTGGCAACGCCATGCCGACGCGCCGATGCAATCGGCGCGCTACTTTCCACCGCTGGCCGCCGTCGGCACCCAGCGCGTGAGCGTCGCGGCCTGCGAAGCCGGGCGGCGTGCCAACCCCGTCTACAGTGCCTTGCTGGGTGCGATCGAAACCGCACGCAGCCGCGTGCTGCTGACCACGGCCTACCTGGTGCCGCCGCGGCGCCTGCTGAGGGCGCTGATCCGCGCGGCCGAGCGCGGCGTCGCGGTCGAGCTGCTGTTGCCCGGCAAAAGTGACTTCTGGGCGCCGCTGCATGCCGGTCGCTCGCATTACGCCGCCTTGCTGCGGGCCGGCGTGCGCATCCACGAACACCACGATTCGCTGTTGCACGCCAAGGCCTGCGTGATCGATGGCGTGTGGTCGAGCGTGGGCTCCAGCAATGCCGACTGGCGCAGCTTCGTGCACAACGCCGAGGCCAACGTCGTGGTCATCGACGACGACTTCGGGGTGCAACTCGAAGCGGCGTTCCGCGAGGACGTGTCGCGTGCGCGGCATGTCGACGCCGATCGCTGGTCGCGTCGGTCACCCTGGGCGCGGTTCAAGGAATCGATGGCACGCCGGTTCGAATACCTGCTTTGAACCGCATGGCAGCCACAGCACGTGCTACGGTTCAGCCGCCGCTGCGGCGCCCCGCCGCGCGTCGCTTGCCTGCCGACTCCGTGACCATCCGCTCGCGCCTTGTCCTGCTCGTTCTGGCCGTCCTGCTGCCGGCGGTGGGGATCACGCTGTGGCTGGTTTCGCGAACCTATGACAGCGAGCGCATTGCCAACGAGACGACGCTGCGCGAGACGACTCGCGCGCTGGCCAACCTGATCGACCGCGAACTCGCGCAGCGCGCGTCGGTGGCGCGCGCTCTCTCGCTGCTGCCCGAACTCGATGCCGCGCCGGATCTCACCGCCGCGACGCTGGCCAGTTTCGAGCAGCAGGTGCGGCGAGCGCTCGGCGGCATGGAAGGATGGGTCGAGCTCCACCTGCCGCCCGGCAGCGCTGCGCTCGCGCTGCCCACCGACCCGCGGGTGCTGCGGCTGCTGCCGTCCGAGGATCGACTGCCCAGCGCCCGCGTGCTGCCGCTCCAACGCGGCGCGGCACGCGGCGAACTGCATGCCGGCCTGTTGCACCCGGTGATGCGCGACGGCAGCGTGCGCCTGAACCTGGTGGTGACGATCCTGGCGCCCGAGGTACAGCGCACCCTGGACGAGCAACGCTTGCCGGCTCACTGGACCGGCGCCG
>JAABTC010000167.1 GCA_011390055.1 Burkholderiales bacterium
ATCCGGCTGCCCTGAGCTGGGCGGCAATCGAGACATAGTCCCACATCCACTTGTGTGCGCTATTGCCCAGCCACCCGCGCAGCACGGGCATCACCCCGTCTTCCCTGCGTTCAACGCCCAGCAGCGTCGCCCGCATGAACTCCGACGCGCGGTCCGGGCTTTGCGATTGCAGGTACCGCGTCGCCTCGAATTCAAGGTCGGGCAGTACGCTCCGGAAGGTTCCACCAGGCACCAGCAACCTGTGCACCTCCGCCAGCGCCAGCCCAAACTCGCGCAACCCAAGGTGCTCGAGCATGTGCGAGCTGTACACGATGCTGGCGCTGTTGGAAGGCAGTGCCAGCCCGCGCG
>JAABTC010000168.1 GCA_011390055.1 Burkholderiales bacterium
GAGCCACGTCGCCATAGACTACGCGCGCTGAAAACAAGGGCGGGACCGTTCGCTGGAACAAGGCGCCGAGCACGGGCAGGCGCTGCAGGCGCAGTACCGGCGAGGCGTCGACATTCATCCATCCTTCGGGGCCGTCCAGGCCCGCTCCGATCTGCAATTTCACCATGCGACGCCTCTCATCCTGGAGAGCCTCCAATCGTTCCCTTGGGCGCAATGCTGCGGGCTTCGAGCCATCGGCCGAGCGCCATCATGCTCCAGAGCTGATACCACTGCGTGGCCTTCACTGGCATGCCAGCTGCAGCGTTGCGAAATTCTGGACCCATTTCCTGCTGCAGCCAAGTTTGCAGGGGAAACGAAAATCCACGTTTTGGTGCGTTTTTCACCTGGTCCGGAATCTCGGGCACCGCGTCGAGCAGCATCTGCTTGCCTGCTCGCAGGCGCAGCGACGATGGAATGCCGGCCAGTGCGTCGAACAGGCCCTGGTCCACCAGCGGCAGGCGCAATTCCAGTCCGTGCGACATGCTCATCACGTCGCTGTCGCGAAGCAACTGGTTGCGCATGTAGCGGGTGATTTCAAGATAGCTGACGCGGTCGGCCGGCGGGACCGAAGCGAGTTCTTCCCGGCCCGGGATGTCGCGCCGGATCTCGCTTTCCGAACGTCCCGTGTAATGCGCCGCCAGGCGGGCCGCATCGGTAACGGAAAAAATCCCGCGGTAAGCGCGATAGGCGTCGGACATATCCACGCCCGGTCGCAACAGGTCGCTGGCACGCTGCATGCGCGGACTCAGCGGCAGCCGCTGCGTCAACGCGCCCATGGCGCGAGCGAGCCGCGGGACGCGCGCCATGGCATGCGCGGCCGCGCTCATCTTCGGTACCTGCGCGAAACTCGGATAACCACCGAACATCTCGTCGCCGCCCAGGCCCGACAGGACGACCTTGTAGCCGTGCGAACGGGCGAGTCGCGAAACCGTCCAGGTGTTGAAACCATCGACCGAAGGAACATCCATCGCCGCGATGAAATCCGACAGGCTGTCCTGTGCGCGGACGGCATCGAGCCTGAGTACGTGGTGTCTGACGCCAAAGCTCGCCGCCGCGGCCGCGGCTAGCGCTGCCTCGTCAAAGCCCGGCTCGTCCACCCCGATCGAAAAGGCGGCCATTCCCGCGCTTGCCCCCGCAACCGCGACCAGGGCGAGGATGGCATTGGAGTCGATGCCGCCGCTGAGGAACAAGCCCACCGGTACGTCGCTGACCAGATGCGCCGCCACCGACTCCTCGAGCGCTGCGCGCGTCCGCGCAACGGCGACGCCGGCATCGCATGCACCCGTCTCCGGAAACGCCAACTTCCAGAAGGTTCCAGTTTCACTGCGGCCGCCGGACCACGCCAGGAACTGGCCCGGCGCCAGCATCTTCACGCCCTGCACCAGCGTGTCGGGTTCCGGCACCGAACCGGTCGCGAAATAACCGAACACCGAAGCCGGGTCGAGTTCCAGGCGCACCGCCGCGCTGGCCAGCAACGTGCGCAGTTCCGATGCAAAGACCAGGCCGAAGCTGGTCATGGCGTAGTACAGGGGCTTGATGCCCAGCCCGTCGCGCGCCAGCAAGCCCCGTTGTGCTTCGCAGTCCCACAAGGCCAGCGCGAACATGCCGCGCAAACGACTCAGCCCGGCGGGGCCGTCGCTCTGCAGCAGTTGCAGGATTACCTCGGTGTCGGAATCGCTGGTGAAGTGGCAACCCTTCGCGCGCAGTTCGGCTCGCAGCGAACGGTAGTTGTAGATCTCGCCGTTGAAACTGATGACATAGCGGCCATCGGCCGTTGCCATCGGCTGGGCGCCGGCGGTGCTGGTATCGATAATGGCCAGGCGCGCGTGTGCCAGGCCCGCGCTGCCGCGGCGATCGAGCCACGCGCCGCGGCCGTCGGGCCCTCGATGCAGCATGGACGACAGCATGCGATTCAGCATGGCATCGGCGTCGGTGCCGACCGCATTGCCGTCGTGGGCAAAAAAGCCGGCGATGCCGCACATCAGGCAGTCGCTCCGAATTCGGCCAGCGCCGCGCTGACCCGGCGCGAAAACGCTTCGCGGCCATGCACGGCGAGGCAGGCGTCACGCAACTCGCGCGGTCGGAACCACTGCGCCGGTCCCTGCCCGCGCAACAAGGCGCCGAGCTCGACGGCGAGCGCATCCGCGTCATCGGGGTCGACGAGGCGACCCAGCGCGCCGTCGACCAGGGCATCCCGGGTACCGTCCTGGTCACCGCCGACCACGGGCGTGCCGCAGGCCATCGACTCGAGGAAGACGATGCCGAAGCCTTCGCCCTTGCTCGGCATCACGAACACATCGGCCAGCCGGTAGTACGCGGCCAGGTCTTCGTCGTCGACGAAGCCGCAGAACCGCACGCAGTCCGTTACGCCGAGTTGCCCGGCCAGAGCCTCCATCCGGGCCTGGTCCGCACCTGTGCCGACCAGCAGGTAGCGCACGGCGCCCAGGTCCCTGCACAGTGCGGGCAATGCGCGGATCACCGTGTCGTAGCCCTTGTATCGTTCCGCGGGATCGAGCCGGGCGACCGTCAGCAAGACTTTGTCGCCGGGCTGCAAGCCATGCTGCACGCGCAGTGCGTGCTCCGGCCCGCCAATGTCGAAGCGATGATCGTCCACCGTATTGGCCAGCACCGTGACGGCGTGGCCGGGCACGCCCAGCGACAAGCTGCGATCGCGCGTCCAGCGCGAAACGGCCCAGACCGCGTCGGCCCGGCGCAATGCCAGCTTTCGCAAGAATCCCAGGCCCGGATGCAGGTCGATGCCGTGCGCGACCACCACATAGCGAGCCCCCGTCAGCAAGCGGGCTAGCAGGGCGACCGGCGCAAAATTGACATGCGTGCTGATGATCATGCCTGGCCGTTCCTTCACCGCGAAGACCAGCAGTTGCACGGCGAAGCCGATCTTTTGCAGCGGTGCAGGCAATGCGCCCGCGCCGCGCAGTCGAAACGATCGCCAAAGCTGGCCGACATCGTCCCGGCCGAACAAGGACAGGCGATAACCCAGTCCGGTCAGCGACAAGGCCAGCTCCCGGCTGAAAGCGGAGATCCCGCCGCCGAAGGGCCGAAACGCCGGCGCCCAGATGTGGATGCGCGCCGCCACTAGCCCCTCGCGGCCAGCATTTGCAGTCCCCGCCGCGCCAACAGTTTCTGGGCGATGAAAAGGACCATGAAGCCCAGGACAAAGGCGCTTACCATCTTCAAGTTCGACTGCTCCAGTACGGCGGCTCCCAGCGCGACCAGCACGGTCGCGCATCCGTAGCCCAACAGCGGGAAACGGCTCGCCCGGACCAGCAGGCGGTAAAGCGCGCCGACGAACAGCCCCCACAGCAACAGCGGGACCATCATCGCGGCAGGGCCGAAATCAATGTAGCTTTCGGCAACGTAACCCAAGCTGATCGAGGTGCCCTCGTCCGCACCCGCGACCCGGCTGCCCGTGTAATACGAGGTGCGTTCCGAGTCGTCGATCACGCGCTTGTCCGGGTTCAGCAGTCGCGGCACCAGCGTGCGGACCACCGCCTCGCGCCATAGCAGGCCGTGCTCGTAATCGATGTCCCTGGGCACCGTCTGCATGACCTGGCCGAAGTAGTAGACGTAGCTCACCCGTTCCACCAGCGCCCCCACGGCATCAGCGAAGCGCGCCGGCGTCATCTCGCCGGCCAGTTCCGCCAGCTTGCCGATGCGCTCGGACACTGGCACCAGCACGACTTGCTGGCCGCTGCCCTGGTTGAGGAACTGGCGATAGTCGTTCTTCACGCCCGTCCACAGGATCGCCAGGCAAAGGATGACCAGGCTGAGCACCACGGCCGTGCGCCTGCGAATTCCCTTGAGTGATGCAGGCGAGGTCGCCGCCGCCAGCAGCATCACGATCAGCACGGTCTTGAAGTCACTGAAGAAGCCCAGGAATCCGATCATGATTTCGATCGCGAAAACGACGGCAAGCAATCGATAGCCACGCTGTTGGCTCAACACCGCATAGGTGAACACGAAGACCACCACCCAGCGCAGCAACACCAGGGCCAGGATCGGCTGCACCAGTCCCGGAATGACGTAGGCGAGCCGACTGGCCACGGTCGACAGCACGATCGCGACCAGGCTGGCAACGAACAGGCGCCGCACCGAAAGTTGCGATGCGATCGCCGCGACGGAAGGCCCGGCGATGGCGCCATAGGATTTCCCCGCGCCGAACCGCATCCCGATCGCCACCGCCAGGATGCCGCCGAAGGTCAGCCAGGTGGCCGCCTGCACCTGGCTGCCGTAGCCCAGCACCTCGAGGTCGACCCCTTCCCAGTTTGCGAAAAGCACCAGCACCGATGCCTGCATCCAGTGGTAGCCCATCGCAAACAACAGGGCAGGCGGTTCGCCCGGCCGCCACAGCAGAAGGCCCAGCAGTGCCAGCAGGACGATCGCACCCAGGGTAAGCAGGGGATTGGCGCTTACCATCGCCAACACGACACCGGCGAGCGCGATCGGAAGCCAAAGCTTCTTGTGCAAGGGCCGCGGCGCCGACCCGATGACTGGCTGGTTCATTGTTGCGACCTCCCGTGCGGCGCAATGGCAGTGTGCAC
>JAABTC010000169.1 GCA_011390055.1 Burkholderiales bacterium
TCCTTGCCGACGGTCGTCGGGCTGGCGGTCTGGCCGTGCGTGCGGGCCAGCATCGGCACCGCGGCGAACTTGCGCGCCATCGTCGCCAGGGTCTGTGTCAGCCCATCGAGTGCGGGCAGCAGCACGTGGCGGCGCGCGGCCTCGAGCATCAGCGCATGGCTGGTGTTGTTGATGTCCTCGCTGGTGCAGGCGAAATGCACGAACTCACCCGCTGCGCGCAGTTCGGCATGGCCCTCGAAGCGCGACTTCAGCCAGTACTCGACCGCCTTGACATCGTGGTTGGTGGTCTTCTCGATGTCCTTGATCGCCTGCGCGTCGGTCTCGGAGAATCCCGCAACCAGGCCACGCAACAGGCTGCGTGCGGCCTCGGAAAGCGGTCGAAACTCGGCGAACCCCGCGTCGGACAGCGCGATGAACCACTCGACCTCGACCTGCACGCGGCGGTGCATCAGCCCGAACTCGCTCAGCAGGCTGCGCAGCGGCGCAACCCGGGCGGCGTAACGGCCGTCCAGCGGTGACAGGGCGGTCAGCGACGAGAGTTGCATGGCGCGCGGATTGTAGGTGGCGGGCGTCGTATCCTCGGCCGCGCACCCCGCCGGAGCCTGCATGCCCAACGCCGTCGTCCACCACCTGACCCACCCGCTGATCCAGCACAAGCTGACGCTGATGCGGGACAAGGAGCGCAGCACCAGCGGCTTTCGGCGCCTGCTGCACGAAACGGCGTTGCTGATGGCCTACGAACTCACGCGCGACATGCCGCTGCACGCGGTCGAGATCGAGACGCCGCTGGAGAAGACCACCGGTTTTCTGATCGACGGCAAGAAGACCGTCTTCGCAGTGATCCTGCGCGCCGGCGCGGGCCTGCTCGACGGCATGCTCGAGGTGGTGCCGGGCGCGCGGGTCGGGCACATCGGCCTGTACCGCGACCCGAAGACGCTGGCGGCGGTGGAGTACTACTTCAAGATGCCCGAACACCTGGGCGAACGCGACGTGATCGTGCTCGATCCGATGCTGGCCACCGGCCACTCGGCGGCGGCCGCGGTCACGCGACTCAAGGCCGAGCGGCCGCGCTCGATCCGCTTCGCCTGCCTGCTCGCGGCGCCCGAGGGCCTGGCGCACTTCCACGGCCTGCACCCCGACGTGCCGGTGACCACCTGCGCGATCGACCGCGGCCTCGACGACCACGGCTACATCCTGCCCGGGCTGGGCGACGCGGGCGACCGCATCTTCGGCACGCAGTAGAGGTACGGGCCAGCCCCTAGAATCGGCGGCCAAAGGCCCGTCGGCCTGTCGAAAAGCATCACGCACCATGAAACTGCTCGGCTCGCTCACCAGCCCCTATGTGCGCAAAGTGCGCATCGTGATGGCCGAGAAGAAGCTCGACTACCAGATGGTGCTGGAAGACGTCTGGGCCAGCGACGCCATCCTCAAGGCCAACCCGCTCGGCAAGGTGCCGTGCCTGGTGATGGAAGGCGGCGAAGCGGTGTTCGATTCGCGCGTGATCGTCGAGTACGTCGACACGCTCTCACCCGTCGGACGCCTGATTCCCGGCAGCGGGCGCGAGCGCGCCGAGGTGCGCACCTGGGAGGCGCTGGCCGACGGCGTCGTCGACGCGTCGATCCTGGCACGCCTGGAGCAAACCTGGAAGGGCCGCGGCGACGGCGAGCGCAGCCAGGCCTGGACCGACCGCCAGATGAGCCGCGTCGCCGAAGGCGTGAAGGCGATGGCGCGCGGCCTGGGCGAGAAGCCCTTCGCGGCGGGCATCCACCTGAGCCTGGCCGACATCGCGGTCGGCTGCGCGCTCGGCTACCTCGATTTCCGTTTCCCGCAGATCGACTGGCGCACGCCGCACCCGAACCTGTCCCGCTTGGCCGACAAGCTGGCCCAACGGCCCAGCTTCATCGACACCTTGCCGCCGACGGCCTGAACCGGTCGGGTCCGGCAGGCGCTCCAGCAACCACCGCTCGAAAGGACACCGAACCGGTGTCCGCGCGGGCGGCACCGTTTCGTCACTCGATGGCCTCGATCGGCAACGTCACCCCGTCGTCCATGCACTTCGACCAGCCGCTGGCCCTCACCAGCGGCGCGCAGCTGGCCGACTACACGCTCGTCTACGAGACCTACGGCGAGCTGAACGCCGAGTGCAGCAATGCCGTGCTGGTGTGCCACGCATTGAATGCCTCGCACCACGTGGCCGGCATCGACGCGCAGGGGCAGACCGGCTGGTGGGACAACCTCGTCGGCCCGGGCAAGCCGCTGGACACCGACCGTTTCTTCGTCATCGGCATCAACAACCCGGGCTCCTGCTTCGGCTCCACCGGGCCCACCCACCCCCACCCGATCACCGGGCGCCCCTACGGCGCCGACTTTCCGGTCGTGACCGTCGAGGACTGGGTCGACGCACAGATCCGGCTGATCGACCGCCTGGGCATCGGGCAGCTCGCCGCGGTGCTGGGCGGCAGCCTGGGTGGCATGCAGGCCCTGGCCTGGAGCCTGCGCTATCCCGATCGCCTGCGCCATTGCATCGGTGTGGCCACCGCGCCGAACCTGTCGGCCGAGAACATCGCCTTCAACGAGATCGCGCGCCGCGCCATCATCACCGACCCCGAATTCCACGCCGGCCACTACTACGCGCACGGCGTGGTGCCGCGGCGCGGCTTGCGCATCGCGCGGATGATCGGCCACGTCACGTACCTCAGCGACGACGTGATGGGCAGCAAGTTCGGCCGCAAGCTGCGCGACGGCGCGATCTCGTTCGACTACGACGTCGAGTTCGAGATCGAGAGCTACCTGCGCTACCAGGGCGACAAGTTCAGCGACTACTTCGACGCCAACACCTACCTGCTCATCACCCGCGCGCTCGACTACTTCGACCCAGCCGCGGCCCACGGCGGCAACCTGGCCAAGACCTTCGCCGACGTGCGCGCCAAGTTCCTGCTGGTCAGCTTCACCACCGACTGGCGTTTCCCGCCGGCGCGCTCGCGCGAACTGGTCAAGGCCCTGGTCGACGGCAAGCACCGCGTGAGCTACGCCGAGATCGACGCGCCGCACGGCCACGACGCCTTCCTGCTCGACGACCCGCGCTACTTCGCGGTGATGCGGACCTACTTCGAGCGCATCGCAAGCGAGCTGGCGACATGAGTGAGCGCAAGGACCTGGAGCTGATCGCGGAACTGGTGCCGCGCGGCGCTCGCGTGCTCGACCTGGGCTGCGGCAGCGGCGAGCTGCTGGCGCACCTCATCGCGCACCGCGCCTGCAGCGGCTATGGCGTCGAGCTGGCCGATGCCAATGTGCATGCCAGCCTGGCCCGCGGCATCGACGTGATCCAGTTCAACCTCGAAGACGGCCTGGCCCTCTTCGAAGACCACAGCTTCGACGTCGTGCTGCAGCTCGACACGCTGCAGCACCTGCGCAACACCGAAAAGATGCTGCGCGAAACAGCGCGCGTGGGTCGCATCGGCATCGTCAGCTTTCCGAACTTTGCCCACTGGCCGAACCGGGTGCGGGTGGCCAGCGGCCGCATGCCGGTGACCAAGATCCTGCCCTACCAGTGGTACGACACGCCCAACATCCGCGTCGGCACCTATGCCGATTTCGAGGTGCTGGCGCGCAAGAACGGCCTGGCCATCCTCGACAGCTTCGGCCTGCAAGAAGGCCGGCCGGTGCGGCGCTGGCCCAATTTACGCGCCAGCGTGGCGGTGTTCAAATTCGAGCGCCAGCACCTGACGCTCGGCCCCGGCTGAGCCGGCAGCCTCACTGCGCGGGGCCGAGGCGCTGCAGTTTCGACGCGTACAGCGACTGCTCGCGCCGCGTGGTGCTGTTGGCCATGGCCTTGGCCAGATGCTCGCGCGCCTGCGCCACGTCACCCAAGCCATACAGCGCCACCGCGAGCCAGAAGTGGAACTCGTGGTAGTCGGGGTCGCGCTTCATTTCGCGCAGGATGTGGTCGCGTGCGGCCCGGTGGTCACCGGCCAGTGCGGCAGCGCGGCCCAGGTCGAAATGCTGGAAGGGCGGCTCGGCCTCGAGTTGGGCCAGGCGCTCGCGGTAGGGCCGCGCTTGGGCCTGCCGGTCGGTGCTCTCGAGCAGGCGCGCCAGGTTGAGCAGGCTGGGCACATGGTCGTGCGCACGGCCCAGCGCATCGCGGTAGACGCGTTCGGCCTGCGCCAACAGGCCGCGGCGCTGGTAGACCACGCCCAGGGTGTTGTACCCGCTCGCGTACGCGGGGTCCTGCAGCACCGCCTCGCGCGCATGCGCGTAGGCGGTGTCGATGTCGCCCCGCACCAGGGCCTCGGCGGCGCGGTTGTTCATGAACATCGCCACGATCGTCGCTTCGCTGATCGGCCGCAGCGCGGCGCCTCGGCCTGCCGGCAGCGCGCCGAAGTCGATGCGCAGCTGGCTGTCGGGATCGACGCCGGCGACACGGTCCACCAGACGCTTGTCGATGGTGATGTTCACGTGGCCGTTGATCAGGGACAGATCCCCGCTGCGGCTCCAGGTTTCCTGGCCGACGAGCGCCTGGTACTGCACCGGCAGCTCCAGGTGCTTGGCCAGCGCGGCGGTCATCACGACCAGCGACAAGCAGTTGCCGGCGCGTGCGTCGAAGGCTTCGGCGGCGCTGCGCGTCGATTCGGTGTCGTAGTCGAGTCGCAGCTGGGTCTTGCGGTGCAGGGCCTCGACCAGGCCGCGCTGGCGGCCGTGCGCGCGCAGTTGCGGAGCGATGTCGACCTCGAGGTAGCGCCGCATCGCCGGGCTGAGCGCAAACACCTCGCGCGCATCGACCGGCTGGGCCGGTGCGCCGAAGGCGCTGTCCTCGAACAGGTGCGTGGGGGGCGGCAGCGGCGGCGTCGGCGGCAGGCTCGCACAGGCCGTCAGCAACCCGGCCAGGGCCGGCAGTGCGAGCAGGGCAAGGCGCTTCATGGTGGCTTTCGGCGAGACAATCGGCACAGCATGGTAT
>JAABTC010000170.1 GCA_011390055.1 Burkholderiales bacterium
CGCGCAAGTTCAAGATCGCGGTGACCGGCGCCCGCGAAGACCGCGCCGCAACGCTGTGGCACGACATCGGTCTGCAGTTGCACAAGGACCCTGCGGGGGCCGTGGGCTTCAGGGTGTTCGTCGGCGGCGGCATGGGGCGCACGCCGATCATTGCCTCGCGGATTGCCGAGTTCGTGCCCTGGCAACAGATCCTCGTCTACATCGAGGCCATCGTGCGGGTCTACAACCGCTACGGGCGGCGCGACAACGCGTACAAGGCGCGCATCAAGATCCTGGTCAAGGCCGAAGGTGCGAAGTTCTTCGACGCCGTGAACGCCGAGTTCGCGGCCATCCTCGAGCGCGACATCGACGGCAGCGCCCATCTCATCCCGCAAGCCGAGCTCGACCGCGTGGCCGCGTCGTTCAAAGTGCCTGAGGGGGTGCGGCAGGCACTAGAGATCGCGAGCCCGGAGCCGAGCGATGCCCCGCCGGCCTACCTGCGCTGGCGTGAGCGCAACGTGCAGCTGCACCGCATTCCTGGCTACCGGGCGGTGACCCTGTCACTCAAGCGCGCGGGCCAGGCGCCGGGCGATGCCACCGATGTGCAGATGGAACAGGCCGCCGCGATCGCCGAGCGCTACAGCCATGGCGAGCTGCGCGTGACGCACGAGCAGAACCTGCTGCTGCCGTGGGTGCGCGAAAGCGATCTGCACGCGCTGTGGCAGGCCGCGCGCGGCGCCAGCTTCGCGACGCCCAACATCGGCCTGGTGACCGACATGATCGCCTGCCCCGGTGGCGATTTCTGCGCGCTGGCCAACGCCCGCTCGATCCCGCTCGCCGAGCAGATCACCGAGCGCTATGCCGACCTGGACGAACAACACGACATCGGCGACATCGACCTGCACATCAGCGGTTGCATCAACTCGTGCGGCCACCACCACAGCGGCCACATCGGCATCCTGGGCGTCGACAAGGACGGCGCCGAGTGGTACCAGATCACGCTGGGCGGCAGCGATGGCACGCAGGCCAGCGGCGCTGCGGTGCCCGGCAAGGTGATCGGCCCCTCGTTCGCGGCCGACGAAGTCGCCGACGCGATCGAAGCCGTGATCACCACCTACCGCCGCGAACGCGTGGCCGGCGAGCGTTTCGTCGACAGCGTGCGGCGCCTGGGCACGGCGCCCTTCCGCAGCGCCGCCGACGCCGTGCGCTTGGCCACCGCGCCGGCGCACGCCTGAGAGGATGCCCATGAAGTTCATCGATGCGCACCGCGATGCCTGGCACGCTGCGACCGGCGAAGACGGCCCGATGCCCACGCCCGACCCCTGCGCCCACCGGCTGCTGACGCTGGCGCAGTGGCACGCCGTGCGGGACCACTGGCCCCAGACACTGCCGGCGGGCGTGCAGGTGCCCAACGACGTCGATGTCGAGACACTGAGCGTCGACCTGCCCCGCCTGGGCCTGATCGCGCTGCAGTTTCCGAAGTGGGTCGACGGCCGCGCCTACAGCCAGGCCCGGCTGTTGCGCAGCCGACTGCGCTACACCGGCGAACTGCGTGCCACCGGCGAGGTGCTGGTCGACATGCTGCCTCTGCTGGCACGCAGCGGCTTCGACGCGGTGCAGCTGCGGCCGGACCAGAGCCGCGCCGAAGCCGAACGTTCTCTGGCCTTCTTCGCCGGCCCCGATGCGCACTACCAGGGTGACGTGGCGGTCCACGCGCCGCGTTTCGGCCGGCGGGCCGCTTGAGGGTTCGCAGCGCTGCCGTGGCGCAGAAAGGCGCTTGCCCATGAAACCCGTTGTCTTCATCGGTGCCGGCCCCGGCGCCGCCGACCTGATCACCCTGCGCGGGGCCGCACGTCTGGCCGCCGCCGACGTCGTGCTGTACGACGCGCTCACCGACCCGGCGCTGCGCAAGCTGGCACCGGCTGCACGCTGGATCGACGTCGGCAAACGGGGCTTCTGCAACTCCACCGGCCAGGTGGCGATCAACGCCCTGCTGTTGCGCCATGCGTGCAGCGGCAGCGCCGTGGTGCGGCTCAAGGGCGGCGACCCGAGCGTGTTCGGCCGCCTGGAAGAAGAACTCGACGCGCTGCACGCGGCCGGCATCGAGGCCGAGGTGATCCCCGGCATCACTGCAGCCCTCGCGGCCGCCGCCGCCACGCAGCGTCCCTTGACGCGGCGTGGCAGCGGGCGCAGCGTGAGCCTGACCACTGCGATGACGCAGACCGGCGAGTTGAACGCGGCGCGCACCGCCGACACCGAAGTCTTCTACATGGCCGGCCGGCAGCTGCCTGCGCTGGGGCGGCGCCTGCTGCAGGCCGGGTGGGCCGTCGACACGCCGGTGCTGGTGGTCTCGCGAGCGGGTTGGCCCGACCAGCTCCAAAGCGACCACCGCGCCGGCACGCTCGGCGAAGCGGCGGTGTTGCACGCTGGCCGGCCCACGGTGGTGACCGTCGGCGTGGGCGCCACGCGGGTCGGCAAAGCCGCGCGCGGGAGCGGCCATGCCTGCGGCCGTAAAATCGGGGTCACGCAGTCCGAACAACAAACCGTGCCATGACCCACGTCGTCCTCGAATCCTGCATACGCTGCAAGTACACCGACTGCGTCGATGTCTGCCCCGTCGATTGTTTCCGCGAGGGGCCGAACATGCTGACGATCGACCCCGACGAGTGCATCGACTGCGCGGTGTGCATCCCCGAATGCCCCGTCAACGCCATCCTGCCGGAAGAAGACGTGCCGCAGGACCAGCTGCATTTCATCAAGCTGAACGCCGAGCTGGCCAAGAAGTGGCCCAGCATCACCAAGCGCAAGCCCGCCCCGGCC
Organism: Burkholderiales bacterium; assembly: GCA_011390055.1. GTDB lineage: Bacteria > Pseudomonadota > Gammaproteobacteria > Burkholderiales > Burkholderiaceae_C > CADEEN01. The sequence goes on from JAABTC010000170.1 coordinate 2,800, forward strand.
GATGCCGACGAGTGGCAGGACAAGAAAGACAAGCTCGACCAGTTGATCCGATGAGTGCCGTGATGGAGGTGCGCGACACGGGCAGTGCCGATGTGGCGATCGAAACCGATGCGGTCATCGTGGGGGCCGGCCCGGTCGGCCTGTTCCAGGTGTTCGAACTGGGCTTGCTCGAGATCAAGGCCCATGTGATCGACTCGCTGGCCTACCCCGGCGGGCAGTGCATCGAGCTCTACCCCGACAAGCCGATCTACGATATCCCGGCCGTGCCCGTGTGCACCGGCAAGGAGCTGACCGACAACCTGCTCAAGCAGATCGAGCCCTTCGGCGCAACGCTGCACCTGGGCCAGGAAGTCACCGAGGTGGCGCGGCGCGACGACGGCCGTTTCGACGTGGCCACCAGCAAGGGCACGCGCTTCGTCAGCAAGACCATCTTCATCGCCGGGGGCGTGGGCTCGTTCCAGCCGCGCCTGCTGAAGGTGGAGGGTCTGGAAAAGTACAACGGCACGCAGCTGCACTACCGGGTGCGCAACCCGGCGCAGTTCGCGGGCAAGAATTTGGTGATCGTGGGCGGGGGCGACTCGGCGCTCGACTGGGCACTCAACTTCGTGCAGGAAGGGCCGCACAAGGCCGAGAGCGTGATCCTGGTGCACCGGCGTGACGGCTTCAAGGCGGCACCCGCGATGGTGACGCGCATGCGCGAGCTGTGCGAGGCTTACGAGATGCAGTTCATCGTCGGCCAGGTGACCGGCATCGACGAACGCGATGGCCGACTGGCGGGCGTGAAGGTGACCGGTGGCGACGGCGTGACGCGCGTGGTTCCGATGGACATGCTGCTGGTGTTCTTCGGCCTCTCGCCCAAGCTGGGGCCGATCGCCGACTGGGGCCTGAACATCGAGCGCAAGCAACTCACGGTCGACACCGAGAAGTTCGCGACCAATGTCGAAGGCATCTTCGCGGTCGGCGACATCAACACCTACCCAGGCAAGAAGAAGCTGATCCTGTCGGGCTTCCACGAGGCCGCGCTGGCGGCCTTCGGCGCCGCGCCGATCATCTTCCCCGACAAACGCATCCACCTGCAGTACACCACCACCAGCCCGAAGCTGCACAAGGTGCTGGGCGTGGAAACGCCGACCTTCGACGATTAGAATCGCAGCACCGCAGCCTCCTGCTGCGGTCTCGCTAGGGGTGCTGGCTTCGTTGCAAGGCGAAGCCGGCTGAGATCAAACCCTTTGAACCTGACCGGGGTAATGCCCGCGCATGGGAAGCCACATGAAGCATCACTCGCTGCGCTGCTGCGCATTCCTTCTGTTGAGCCCGATCGCCCTCGCGGCGCAAGGCCAGACGCCCCAACGCATCACGGTCATCGGCAGTGCCGCCGCCGTGGCACCCAGCGTGGCCGGCTTTGCCGACACCCCGCTGTGGCGCGCGCCGTTCTCGGCCACCGTGATCGATCAGCGCGCATTGCAAGACGCCGGCATCGCCAGCCTGGCCGACATCACGCGGCTCGACGCCGGCATCACCGATGCCTACAACGCACCGGGCTACTGGAACCAGTTGGCGGTGCGCGGCTACACGCTCGACAACCGCAGCAACTACCGACGCGACGGCCTGCCCATCAACGCAGAGACGGTGATCGGCCAAGGCAACAAGCAGAGCCTGGAAGTGCTCAAGGGCACCAGCGGCCTGCAGGCCGGCACCAGCGCGCCGGGCGGGCTGCTGAACCTGGTCGTCAAGCGCCCGCGAGAGCGCGTGCGCGAGGCCAGCCTCGGCTGGACGCAGGACGGCACCGTCGAAGCCGCGTTCGACATCGGCCAACGCGACGAGCGCACACAAGGGGCGATCGGCTGGCGCGTCAACCTCGAGGGCACGCGGCTCGACCCGCGAACGCACAACAGCCGCGGCGAACGCTGGTTGGCCGCTGCGGCGGTCGAAGCACGGCTGGGCAGTGCCACGTACGTCGAAACCGAGGTCGAAGCCAGCCGGCAAAGCCAGCCCAGCACGCCGGGCTTCAGCCTGTTGGGCGCGCGCCTGCCCGATGCGCGCGACATCGACCCGCGCATCAACCTCAACAACCAGGCCTGGAGCCTTCCGGTGGTGATGGCCGGGCAGACCGGCTCGCTGCGCGTGACGCACAG
>JAABTC010000171.1 GCA_011390055.1 Burkholderiales bacterium
GTGGTGTTCATGGCGGGGGTTCCGTGGTGAATGATGAAGACGCCGATTCTCGTGGATGGCGTGCGGCGTACGCCGGGGTCACCCAACGTGCCTGCCAGGCGGTCACGGCACCGGCCAGCCAGTCGCCGAGCCGGTCGCTGTCGGGCACCGTGAGGTTCAACGCCACGGCCGCGGCGCGCAGCGCGGTCAGCGGCTGTTGCAGATCGAGTGGCGCGGCGCCGTTGCTCTTGGAAAGTTTTTCGCCGCGTTCGTCGCGCACCAGCGGCGTGTGCAGGTAGCGCGGTGTCGGCAGGCCCAGCAGCTGTTGCAGATGGATCTGGCGCGCGGTGTTGTCGGCCAGGTCTTCGCCGCGCACCACGTCGCTGATCTTCTGCTCGGCATCGTCGACCACGGTGGCCAGCTGGTAGGCCCAGGGCCCGTCGGCGCGCTGCAGCACGAAGTCGCCGACGGCGTGCGTCACGTCCTGGTGTTGCGGCCCGAGGCGGCGGTCGTGCCAGTCGACGAAGACGGGCGCTGCGTCGCTGCCTGCGGCCAGGCGCCAGGCGCGCGCGGGTTTGCCGTGCAGCCCGCCGCGGCAGGTGCCGGGGTAGATGCGTTCGGCGCCGCGCTCGGGCGCCAGGCCCAGCGCCGCGAGTCCACTCTCGATGTCGCGCCGGCTGCAAGCGCACGGGAAGGCTAGGCCCGCTGCGCGCAGGCGTTCCAGCGCCTGCGCATAGAGCGGGCCGCGCTGCGACTGCCACAACGGCGGCGCGTCGGGCTGCAGGCCCAGCACGGCGAGCTGTTGCACGATCAGGTGTTCGATGCCGGGCAAGCAGCGCGGGCCGTCCAGGTCGTCGAAGCGCAGCAGCCAGCGCCCGCCGTGCGCGCGGGCATCGAGCCAGCTGGCCAGCGCGGCCACCAGCGAACCTGCATGCAACGGGCCGCTCGGCGAGGGTGCGAAGCGGCCGACGTAGGAGGCCGTGCGGCGGGTGCCGATCGACCCGATCGCGCGGGGGCTCATGACTCGGTGCTGTCCAGCGGTACGGCGCTGCGTTCGATCAACGCGCGCCGCGTGGCCGGGCTGGCCAGCTGCTCGAGCCACCAGGCCAGGGCCAGGCCCTGCGGTGCCTTCTTCGGCTGCGGGGCCGCGCTTTCGCGCCAGGCGTAACCCAGGCGTGCACGGCGGCGCTCGCGCTGCACCTCCTTCACCACCAGCCGGCCGGCGCGCACGTGTTCGCGTGCCAGCGGCTCGGCCAGGAAGCCGCAACCCAGGCAACGCAGCTGGGCCTCGACCTTGTCCTGCACCGAAGCCACCGTGAGCACCTCCTGCCCCGGCAGCAGGTTGAAGGTACGTGGTTCGTGGCGGCGCGCCGAGTCGGCCACGGCCACCGCGCGGTGACGCAGCAGTTCGTGGTCGGGGATCGGGCCCTGCCAGCGCGCGAGCGCGTGGTGCGGTGCCACGGCGAAGACGAAGTCCATCTCGCCGAGCGGCTGCAGCGCGATGCCGGCCTGCGGTGCGATGCCGTCCATGCCGATACCGATCGCCAGGTCGGCCTCGCCCGACAGCAGCGCCTCCCAGGTGCCGGCGAGCACCTCGGTGCGCAGGCGCAGCCGCGTGCCGGGGCCGCCCTCGGGCGCATCGGCCTCGGGCCGCAGCGCATAGAAGCCTTCGGCCAGCTCGAACAGCGTCAGGCGTGAGATCACGCCGTCGGCGGCCACGGTGAGCTGGGTTTCCCAGCCGCACGAGACCCGGCGCACGCGGTTGGCCACCGCGTCCATCTCGGCCAGCAGGCGCCGGCCCTCGTTGAGCAGTTCTTCCCCGGCGGCGGTGAGCTTGGCCTGGCCGGAGCGCCGGTCGAACAACAGCACGTCGAGCGCGTCTTCGAGCTGGCGCACGCTGTAGGTCAGGGCCGAGGGCACCTTGCCGAGTTCGCGCGCGGCCGCGGCAAAACTGCCACTCTTGGCGATGGTGTCCATCATCGCCAGGGCCTCGGGTGTCAGGGCGTTGCGTCGCTCGGTCATCGTCGGAACAGGCGTTGGGCGGGCAGGTCGATTGCCAGGGCTGCAGGAGCTTGCATGTTCATCTTATTTGAACGGGGGCTTCAAGGGCCGGCGACGCTGCGCGCGCGCCGCGTGCCTACAGTGAGGCTATCGCCAAGGAGAGCCCATGCTGAAGGTTCGCAAAGGCCAGGACCGTGGGTATGCCGACCACGGATGGTTGAAAAGTTTTCACAGTTTCTCGTTCGCCGACTACCACGACCCGGCGCACATGGGCGTGGGCAACCTGCGCGTCATCAATGAAGACCGCATCGCACCGGGCACCGGCTTCGGCACCCACAGCCACCGCGACATGGAGATCGTCAGCTACGTGCTCGAGGGTGCGCTGGGCCACAAGGACAGCATCGGCAACGGCGCGACCATCGTCCCCGGCGAGGTGCAACGCATGAGCGCGGGCACCGGGATCGCGCACAGCGAGCACAACGCCGCCGCCGACCAGCCGACGCACTTCCTGCAGATCTGGTTGCTGCCCTCGCAGCGCGGCATTGCGCCGGGCTACGAGCAGAAGGCGTTCGCCGACGCCGACAAGCGCGGCCGGCTGCGCCTGGTGGCTGCGCCCGACGGGCGCGACGGCTCGGTGACGATCCACGCGGATGCGTCGATGTACGCTGGCCTGCTCGACGCCGACGATCGCACCGCGCTCGTGCTCGACCCGAAGCGTCTGGCCTACGTGCACCTGGTGCGCGGCCAGGCCCGTGTCAACGGCCAGGCGCTGGCGGCAGGCGATGCGGTCACGCTCGACGGCGAGAGCCGGCTCGAGATCGACCAGGCTCGCGGCGCCGAAGTCATCGTTTTCGACCTCGCTCGATGAGACCGAGTTTTGTTTTACCCACCCAGGAAGTACGCATGAATCCGAAGATCTTGATCGTTTACCACAGCGGCTACGGCCACACCAAGAGGGTCGCCGAAGCGGTGGCCCAGGGCAGCCGCGGCAGCCTGCTGGCCATCGACGCCGAAGGCAACCTGCCAGCCGGCGGCTGGGAGCGCCTGGCCGCGGCCGACGCGATCGTGTTCGGCTCGCCCACCTACATGGGCAGCGTGAGCTGGCAGTTCAAGAAGTTCGCCGATGCGACCAGCAAGCCCTGGTTCAGCCAGCAGTGGAAGAACAAGCTCGCGGCGGGTTTCACCAACTCGGCGTCGATGAACGGCGACAAGCTGTCGACCCTGCACTACTTCTTCACGCTGAGCCAGCAACACTCGATGCTGTGGGTCGGCAGCGGCATGATGCCCGCGAACAGCAAGGCCGCGACGCGCAACGACATCAACTACGTCGCCTCGTCGTCGGGCCTGATGACCACCACGCCGTCCGATGCGTCGGTGGACGAGATGGTCTCGGGCGACATCGACACCGCCGTGCAGTTCGGTCGCCGCGTGGCCGAAGCCGTGGCCCTGCTCGTGCCCCGCATCCAAACCACCCCCGTTGTCGAACTCGAAGGAGAACCCGCATGAACAACCCTGGACTCCCCGCTTTGATCGGCCGCGTGCTGCTGGCCCTGATGTTCCTGATCGCCGGCTTCTCGAAGCTCGGCGGCCTGGAGGGCACTGCCGGCTACATCGCCAGCAAGGGCCTGCCGATGCCGCAGGTGCTCGCCATCGGCGCGGCCGTGCTCGAGTTCGTCGCCGCGGCCATGCTGATCGTCGGCTGGCAGGCACGCTGGGCCGCCTTGGCGCTGGCCGCGTTCACGCTGCTGGCCAGCGTGCTCTTCCACAACTTCTGGGCCATGCCCGAGGCGCAGAAAATGATGCAGCAGCAGGCTTTCCTGAAGAACATGGCGGCCATCGGCGGCCTGCTCCTGGTGTTTGCCTTCGGCCCCGGCTCGCTGAGCCTGGACGCGCGCCGCCGCGCCTGACGCGCACGCAGACGGTCGGGAGCTACAGTCCGGCGCATGGATGCGCTGGCCAAGCTCGTGACCGTCTTGCCGTGGTGGGACTGGTTCGCGCTGTTCGCCTTTTTCACCGGCTGGGCCGGTTACGCCGCCTTTGCCCGGCGTCGCAGCACGGTGCGGCCTTCGTTGTTGGCCGCCAGCAACCGGGTGCGCCGCCAGTGGATGCTGCAGGCCACCAAGCGCGAGGTGCGGGTGGTGGATGGGGTGGTGGTGCAGAACCTGTCCACCAGCCCCAGTTTTTTCGCCTCGACCACCATCCTGATCATCGGCGGCCTGCTGGCCGTGCTCGGCAGCAACGACCACGCCAGCTCGCTGGTGGCCGAGATTCCGTTTGCCGCGCGCACCACCTCGCTGGTGCTCGACTTCAAGCTGGTGTTGTTGGCGTCGATCTTCGTCTATGCCTTCTTCCGGTTCACCTGGAGCCTGCGCCAGTACAGCTTCGGTGCGCTGCTGCTCGCTTCGGCACCCGAGCGTGACGAGTTCGCCACGCTCGGCGAGGGCGCGCGCGAGCGCTTTGCCGACCGCGCGGGCGGTGTCGTGGGCCTGGCCGCCGAATCGTTCAACGACGGCCTGCGCGCCTACTACTTCGCCTTCGCCGCTGCGGCCTGGTTGTTCTCGGCCTGGGCCTTCGTGATCGGCACGGTCGGCGTGGTGACGGTGCTGTACCTGCGCGAGTTCCACTCGAGCGCACTCGCCCTGATGCGCGAGTGACGCCTGCCGGGGTGGGCCTGCACGCGCCTTGCAAGCCACATAATCGATGTTTTCGCGACCGCTCGACCCAGCACAACCCCGAGGAGAACCCATGATCGTTTCGACCAAGCGCACGGCCTTGCGCGCCGCCGCAACCGGCAGCCTTCTGGCCACGTTGGCCCTGGTGGGCTGCGGCAAGAAGGAAGACACCACGGCGGCAGCCCCGGCGGCCACGCCGACGCCGGCCGCCGCTGCTTCGGCCGCACCGCCCAAGCCCGAGCCGCTGAAGATCGCCTT
>JAABTC010000172.1 GCA_011390055.1 Burkholderiales bacterium
CGAACAGCGGCATGTAGCCGGCGAGGATCTCCCAGCGAAGATCCATGGCCGGCTCGGTGTCTCGACCGCTTACTTCGAGGCCGCCGGGGCGGCGGCGGCGGCCGCGGGTGCGGCGCCGAAGTACTGGGCGTAGATCTTGTCGTAGGTGCCGTCGGTCTTGATGTCGGCCAGGCCCTTGTTGATCTTGGCCACCAGATCGGCGTTGCCCTTCTTGATCGCCACACCGTACTGCTCGGGCGCGAACGACGGGTCGGACACGGTCTTGAACTTGGCGCCGGCGTTGTTGGCCACGTAGTGGATCACGACACCGTTGTCGGCCACCACCGCATCGACGCCGCCGGCTTCCAGCTCCTTCAACGCCAGCGGGGTGGACTCGAAGCGCTTGATGGCGGTGCTGGTCTTGCCCATCAGCTTGGTCACGGCTTCGTCGCCGGTGGTGCCGGTCTGTACACCGACCTTGAGCTTCTTCAAGTCATCGAATTTCGCGACCTTGCTGTCGGCCTTGACCGCGATCAGTTGCACGGCGTCGAAGTAGGGCGTGCTGAAGTCGATGGTCTGCTTGCGCTCGTCGGTGATCGTGACGGCCGAGACCACCATGTCGCGGTCGCCTTGCGCCAGCGCATTGAAGATGCCCTCCCACGGCGTGTTGACGAACTTGACCTCGAGGCCGGCCTTGGCCGCGGCGGCCTTCACCACGTCGACGTCGAAGCCGACGATCTCGCCCTTTTCGTTCTGCGACTCGAAAGGCGCGTAGGCGGCATCCGTCCCGACGACGTAGACCTTGGCCGGGGGCGCTGCGGCCGGTGCGGTGGCCGAAGCGGGGGCGGTCGTGGCGGCGGCGGGTGCGGGGTCTTTCTTGCCGCAGGCAGCGAGCAGGAGGCCGGCGGCGAACAGGCCGCTGGCCTGCAGGAAACGGCGTGTGGTGAGGCGCATGGTTTTTTGATCCTGGTTGGCTTGGACGAAGTGACGGTGAAAAGCAGGAGTCTAAAGCGAGGCCCGTTCAAACCGGCGGCGCGCCGAGCGCGGCCAGTTCTTCCTCACTGAAGCCCGCGGCCCGGCGTGCTGCGGTGTTGAAGGGCGGGCGCGGACGCGCGGCCTGGTAACGCTCGACCAAGGCCGCTTCGTGCACCAGCGGGTCGAGGCCGTCGCGTTCGCAAAGCCAGCGGTACCAGCGGTTGCCGATGGCCACATGGCCCACTTCGTCGCGCAGGATGATGGCGAGGATCTCGACCGCTCGCCCATCGCCTGCCCGGGCCAGCTTGGCTTGCATCGGCGGCGTGGCGTCCAGCCCGCGCGCTTCGAGCGTGCGCGGCACCAGGGCCATGCGGGCCACCACGTCATGACGCGTGCGTTCGACCATGCTCCACAGACCGTCATGCGCGTCGAAGTCGCCGTAGACGCAGGCCAGCGTGTGCAGGTGGTCGCTGAGCAACTGGAAGTGCACTGCTTCCTCGTGGGCCACCGTCAGCCAGTCGAAGTAGTAGGCTGGTGGCAGGCTGGGAAAGCGCCATGCGGCGTCCAGCGCCAGGTTGATCGCGTTGAACTCGATGTGGGCCACGGCATGCAGCAGCGCGGCCCGGCCGTCGGGCGTGTAGGGCGAGCGGCGCGCCAGGGCCAGGTGCGACACCAGGGCAGGCCGCGGCGGCCGCCCTGGAAGGCCGGCGGGCTCGGGCAGACGGGCTTCGGTATCGAGCTGCAGGTGCATGCGCTGCGCCTGCAGCGCATGCACGCCGGCGGCCTTGCGCGCCGGGTCGGGCTCCTGCAACAGGGCCAGGCAGCGGGTTCTCAGATCCATTCCTACAATTGTCGGTCCGCCGCCGGCCGTTTCCTTCGCACCCTCCCATGCCCATCTACCGCCTCGGCGACGCCGCACCCCAGATCGACCCGACGGCGTGGGTGGCCGACAGTGCCACCGTGATCGGCCGCGTCACGCTCGGCCCCGGCGCCAGCGTCTGGCCGGGCGCGGTGCTGCGTGCCGACAACGAGCCGATCGTGGTCGGCGCGCGCAGCAACGTGCAGGAGAACGCGGTGCTGCACACCGACCCCGGCCGCCCGCTGACGCTCGGCGAAGACGTGACCATCGGCCACCAGGCCATGCTGCACGGCTGCACCGTCGGCGACGGTTCGCTGATCGGCATCCAGGCGGTGCTGCTGAACGGCGCCACGGTCGGGCCGGGCTCGATCGTCGGCGCCGGGGCCTTGCTGACCGAGGACAAGGTCTTCCCGCCGGCTTCGTTGCTCGTCGGCGCCCCGGCCAGCGTGAAGCGCACACTGAACGCGGAGCAGATCGCCGGCTTGAAGGCCACGGCTGCAGGCTATGTCGAGCGCGCGATGGATTACCGCAGCCACCTGGTGCGCATCGGCTGATGCCTGTTGAAATGAACGACGAGCTGCACAAGTTCCTCTTCGAAGGGCTGCCGGTGCGCGGCATGCTGGTGCGCCTGGGGCCCTCCTGGCGCGAGCTGCTGCGCCGCCGCCGCACCCGCGGCGACTACCCGGCGCCGGTGCAGAACCTGCTCGGCGAGATGGCCGCGGCGGCGGCGCTGATGCAGGCCAACATCAAGTTCGAGGGCTCGCTGATCCTGCAGGTGTTCGGCGACGGCCCGGTGAAGCTGGCGGTGGCCGAGGCCCAGCCCGACCTGTCGTTCCGCGCCACCGCCACCGTGGTGGGCGAGGTGCCCGCAGGCGCCAAGCTGACGGCGATGCTCGACGTGCACGGCAAGGGGCGCTGCGCGATCACGCTCGACCCGCCGGACAAGGACCGCGGCGCGCAGCCCTACCAGGGCGTCGTCGGCCTGCGCGGCGACCACGGCGAGCCGCTGCACGTGCTGGCCGAGGTGCTGGAGCACTACATGCTGCAGTCCGAACAGCTCGACACGCGACTGATGCTCGCGGCCGACGATCAATGCGCCGCGGGCCTGCTGATCCAGCGCCTGCCGGTCGAAGGCGAGGGCAACCTGGAACGTCAGCGGCGCGAAGACGAGATCGGCATCAACGAAGCCTTCAACCGTATCGCCCACCTGAGCGCCACGCTGACGCGCGAGGAGTTGCTCGCGCTCGACGCCGACACCCTGCTGCGCCGGCTCTACTGGGAAGAAGACCTGCGTCGCTTCGAGCCGTTGCAGCCGCGTTTTGCCTGCCGCTGCTCGCGCGAGCGTGTGCGCGGCATGCTGCAGGGCCTGGGGGAAGACGAAGTGAAGGGCATCATCGCCGAGCGCGGCGAGGCCGAGATCGCCTGCGAATTCTGCGGGCTCGAATACCGCTTCGATGCGGTCGATGTGGGCGAGCTGTTCACGCCCCAGCGCGACCAGCCGCCCGCTTCGGATTCCTTGCAGTAACGACCGCCGCGCTGCGGATCAGGTCTTGCGTCGGGCCTGCAGCCAGGTGGCGTGTTCGCATTCGGGCACGTCGCACTTCTCGCACACCCACTGCCAGCGCGGCATCGCGGCGTCGCGCTCGGCCAGACGCGTGAACAGCCCGGCGCTGGCGGGTGCCAGCGTGGCCAGCAGCGGCGACACGGCATCGAATGCCTGGTCGATCCGGGCCGCGCCCTGGCCGCCGACCACCTGCCACGGCAGCCGGTGCTCGGCGAGCACGCGCCGCACCAGACGGTCGACCGGTTCGCGCACCTGCGGCCCGTCGCGCTGATGGCCGTCGGCCACCCAAGGCAGGTCCAGGGCGGTGAGCAGCGTGGCCGCCACGCCGCGCTGCGCCTGGACCGCCGGCGGCACCAGGCTGTCGTCGGCGAACAGCAGCAGGCTGTACACGGCGACCATCAGCGGCGTGGTGTCGGCCACGACCACGTCGTGCGACGCGCGGGCGGCGTCGATGCGGCGTTGTTGTTCGTGCGCGATGGCCATCTGTTCGTCAGCGCGCGGCGTGCGCATCTCGCGGTCGCACCATTCGCGCAGGTATTCGCCCACCACGGCGCAGCGCAGGCCGGTCTCGTCGCGGATGCGCTCGGCCAGCGCCGCGGCGAGCGTGCTCTTGCCGGTGCTTTCTGCGCCGACGATCGCGATGACCGGCGCTGCGTTCAAGGCCACCGTCACTGGGCCGGCCGTCGGGCCGATCCTCGGGCCAGTCGGGCCCAGGCGCGCCAGCCGACGACCGCCAGCACGAGGAACAGCGTGTAGAGGATCACCGTGAGCCACAGGCCCTTGACCGCGAAGAGGCCCACGCTCGCGATGTTCACCAGCACCCAGGTGGGCCAGTTCTCGACGTACTTGCGCCCGAGCAGCCACTGGCCGGTGAGGCTGAAGGTGGTCGGGAAGGCGTCGAGGTAGGGCACATCGCTGTCGGTCGCATGGTCGAGCAGGGCACCCAGCAAGGGCCAGGCGGCGAGGGTCAGCGCGAACAACTTCAGCCCGTCGACGCGTGCGAGATGGCGCACGGCCAGCGGTGCGCCACCGTCCTGCGTGCCATGGCGCCATTGCCACCAACCCCACGCGGCGACGAGCACGAAGACCACCTGCAGGCCGGCCTCGCCGTACAGCTTGCTGCCGGCAAAGAGCAGGCCGTACAGCACCGAGGCGGCAATCGCCAGCGGCCAGGCCAGCGGGTCGACGCGCATGTTGCAGAAGACCATCCAGACCGACAGCCCGAAGGCCACGATCTCGAGCCAGGAGACGGGGCTGCCGAGCAGGCCGAAGGCGGGCGTGAGCAGGGGTTCGATGAGGTTCATGCGCGGGGGCCCGCAGGCCAAGGCTTCGACGCGCTCAGCCGGGTCGAGGGGCTTGGGTCAACGCTTGGGCGCCACCTGGACCAGGATCTCGTCGGGCTTGACCATGCCGAGTTCGCTGCGCGCCTTCTCCTCGACCATCTCGAGACCCTCGCGCAGGTCGCGCACCTCGGCTTCGAGCTGGGCGTTGCGCGCCCGCGCCTGCTCGTTGGCGGCCTGCTGCCGGTCGAG
>JAABTC010000173.1 GCA_011390055.1 Burkholderiales bacterium
CATCGCCGCGCTCGGCACCGGCCAACGCCTGGTCGCCTTCGGTTGCGACCACGGCGCGCGCGTCGACACGCTGGCTGCGCCTGACGTGGCCACCTTCAGCCTGCCATGCAGCGGCCAGTTGCCGCCGTCGTTCGTCGAGTACGCGCTGCGCGACGGCGCCTCGGCCGTGCTGGTGAGCACCTGCCGCGAAGGCGGCTGCGCCTTCCGCCTGGGCGAACGCTGGACCGCCGAGCGCCTGGCCGGTGCGCGCGAGCCGCACCTGCGGGCCGCCGTGCCGCGAGAGCAGGTGGCGTTGGCCCGCGCCGACGCTGGTGAAGAAGCCGTGCTGCGCCATGCGCTGGAAGGTCTGCGCCATGCTTGAGGCACGCCGCACCACGCCGCTGGCCTGGCTCGGTCAGCTGGTGCTCTACGCCGCCTTCATGCTGGTGATCGGCGTGTTCTCGCGCTGGCCGGTGTACCAGCACCTCGCGCCGGACCAGGCGCTCGTCAAGGTCAGCTTCATCCACACCGGCAAGCCGCTCGGCGAGTGCAAGACGCAGAGCGAGGCCGAGCTGGCGAAACTGCCGCCGAACATGCGCGCGCCCACGCGCTGCCCACGCGAGCGTTCGCCGGTGCGCATCGAGGTCGACATTGGCGGCGTCACCGCGCTGAGTCGCTCGGCGCCCCCGACCGGCCTGTCGCGCGACGGTGCCTCGGCCCTGTACGAACGTCTCGTGGTGCCGGCCGGCGCGCAGCGCATTGCGGTGCGCTTGAACGACGACGCCCGCAGCACCGGTTTCAGCTACCAGCGCGAGGCCCACCTCACGCTGGCGCCGGCGCAGGTGCTGGTGATCGATTTCGACCCCGAACGAGGCGGCATCACCATCCAATGAACACGACGACTTCCCCGCTCGGGTTGCACTCACGGGTGCGACCGACTTTGCCGGCCGTGCCGGCGTCCTACCAATTGCCGTTGGCGGGCGAAGCCCAGCGCGCACTGGCGCGCGCCTGGCTGCTGCTAGGCCTCGCGGCGCTGGTCGGCTCGGGCCTCTTCTCGCTGCTGCTGGTGGCGGCGCGCACGCCCGGGCTGAATAGCGTGCTGCCCGGGGTCGATTTCTTCCGCACCGCGCTGGTGGTGCACGTCGATCTGTCGGTGCTGGTCTGGTTCAGTGCGATCGCCGCGATGCTGTGGAGCCTGAACAGCTCGGCGCGCGGTGCGAGCTGGGGCTGGGCGGCCGTGGGCTTGTGCGCCGCAGGCAGCTTGCTGATGTCGCTGGCCGCCTTCGTCGGCAGCGGCACGCCGATCATGGCCAACTACATCCCTGTGATCGACAGCCCTCTGTTCCACGCCGGTCTGGTGATCTTCGGCGCAGGTGCGGCGCTGCAGACACTGCGCAGCCTGTTTGCCGCGCAGCGGGTCGGGCCGGCGCCCGGCGGTGGCCACGCGCTGCGCTTCGGCCTCAACGCCAGCGTGGTGTCCGCTGCGGTTGCCCTGTTGGCCATCGCGGCCTCCTTCGTGCTGGTGCCGCGCGCACTCGATGGGAAGGCGTACTACGAGATCCTGTTCTGGGGCGTCGGTCATGCGCTGCAATTCACCTGGACGCTGGTGATGCTGGTGGCCTGGCTGTGGTTGGCCGATGCCTGCGGCGCGCGCATCGCGCTCAGCCCGCGCGTGGTGGTGCTGCTGTTCGGGCTCGCATTGGCCGGCGTGTTCGTGACACCGTATGCCTACCTCGCGCATGACGTCGCGAGCATCGAGCACCGGGCGCTGCACACCTGGGCCATGCGCTTCGGCGGCGGCCTGGCCATCTTCCCGGTGGCGCTCGCGGTCGCGATCGGGTTGTTGCGCTTGCCCGCATTGACACCGCAGGCGCGGCCGCTGCGCGCGGTCTTGTGGTCGTCGATGGGTCTGTTCGCTTCGGGCGGCCTGATCGGCCTGGTCATCGGCGGCAGCAACGTCACGATCCCAGCGCATTACCACGGCTGCATCGTCGGCATCACGCTGGCGCTGATGGGCCTGGTCTACCACCTGCTGCCGCAACTCGGCTGGCGCGCACCGCAGGGCCGGCTCGCCACCGCGCAACCCGTGCTCTACGCGGCGGGCCAGTGGCTGCACATCGTCGGCCTGGTGTGGTCGGGCGGCTACGGCGTGCAGCGCAAGGTGGCCGGCAGCGAGCAGGTGCTGCGCAGCGCGGGCGAGATCGCGGGCATGGGCCTGATGGGACTCGGCGGCCTGATCGCGATCGTCGGGGGGGTGCTCTTCGTGGTGGTGGTGCTCGGCGCGATGCGCGCACCCGCGATGCCGCGCACGGTGCCATGATGCACGCCCTGCAGCGCCTGCTGCGCGCGGGATTCATGCAGGTCGAGGCGCTGTTCAACCGCGCCTTCGGTGACAAGCTCAACCCGCTCTACCACCTGGGTGCGACGATCTTCCTGCTGTTCTGGATCGTCGGCGCCACAGGCCTGGTGTTGTACGCTTTCTTCGACACCAGCGTCGACGGTGCCTACCTGTCGGTGCAGGCGCTGACCTCGGGTGCCTGGGGCATTGGCGGCGCCTTGCGCAGCGTGCACCGCTACGCCTCGGACGCCATGGTCGCCACGATGGCGGTGCACGCGCTGCGCTACTTCGCCTTCGATCGGCTGCGCGGCTTTCGCTGGTTCTCGTGGGTCAGCGGCGTGGCGCTGATCTGGCTCGTCTATGCGGCGGGGGTCAACGGCTACATGCTGCCGTGGGATCGACTGGCCCAGTTCGTCACCCAGGCCAGCTTCGAATGGATGGACTGGCTGCCGGGCTTCGGCGGCACCCTGATCCGCAATTTCATCGTGCCGGCCAGCGTCAGCAATCGCCTGTTCTCTCTGCTGGTGTTCATCCACATCGGCGTGCCGCTGGTGGCGCTCCTGGTGATGTGGGTCCACGTGCAGCGGGTGCCGAAGGCGCAGACGCAGCCGCCGCGGCCGATCGCGCTGGCCGTGGTGGCCATGTTGCTGGTGCTGGCTGTGCTGCAGCCGGTGGCCAGCCAGGGCGGCGCGGCCGACCTGGCGATCACCCCGACGAATCTGCAGCTCGACTGGTTTCTGCTCGCGCTCTACCCGCTCATTTATGCATGGCCGCTGTCGATGGTCTGGGCTCTTGTCGCTGCGGGCAGCGTGCTGCTGCTGGCGATGCCGTGGCTGCCGCCGCGACGCGCCGGTCGCAAGGAGCTGCACTTGACGATGCACCCGGGCGCCGTGCCGGTCAGCGCCCGGGTCGGCGAAACCTTGCTCGAAGCTGGGCTGCGCGCCGGCCTGACCCTGCCCTACGACTGCCGCGCCGGCGGCTGTGGGCGCTGCCTGTGCACGGTGTTGAACGGCCAGATCGATCCCGGCCCGTACCAGCCCGCGGCGCTGACGGACGCGATGCGCGCGAACGGCCAGGCGCTGATGTGCTGCGCGGTGGCGCTCGACGACGTCGAGATCGAGGTCGACGTCGCGACCCTGGGCGAGCCCGGCAAGGTCGACGCGCCGCCGCCGCGGCGTTGGCGCAGCGTGGTGCAAGGCATGGAGCGACTCGCCGATGACGTCATGGGCCTGCACCTCGCGCTGGCCGACGGCGAGCGCATCGCCTTCGCCGCCGGGCAGTACATCGAGATCGTTCTGGACGACGGCCAGCGGCGGGCATTCTCGTTCGCGAACCCGCCGGGCAGCAACGCGACGATCGAACTGCACGTGAGGCGCATTCCGGGTGGACGCTTCACGACGCAGGTGTTCACGACGATGAAGCCTGGCGACCCGATCGAGTTCGAGGGCCCGCTCGGGCACTTCGTGTTGCGCGACAGCGATCGACCGATCCTCTTCGTCGCCGGGGCCACCGGCTTCGCGCCGGTCAAGAGCATCCTCGAAGATGCTTTCGCGCGCGGCGTGCAACGACCGATGCAGCTCTACTGGGGCGTGCGTGACGCCCGCGAGTTGTACGCGAGCGAGCTGGTCCGAAGCTGGGAGCGCGAGCACGCCCATTTCAACTTCGTGCCAGTGGTGTCGGAGGCCGCACCCACCGATCCCTGGCCCGGCCGGCGCGGCAATGTCCATGAAGCGATGCTGGCCGATCATCCGGACCTGTCGGGCTTCGAGGTCTATGCCTGCGGTTCGGTGCAGATGGTGCAGTCGGCAGTGCCTGACTTCATGGCCCATGGGCTGGGTGAGCCCTACTGCTTCACGGACGCGTTTGCGCCTGCGCGCGGCGTTCCACGGTAGTGGTTCGGAAAAACGAAACGAGCCGCGTGGGCTCGTGGGTGTTTGCTGTCTGGCGGAGTCGGAGGGATTCGAACCCTCGATGCAGGTTTTGCCCACATACTCCCTTAGCAGGGGAGCACCTTCGGCCACTCGGTCACGACTCCAGCGCCGCGGATTCTACCAGCGCCAGCTCCCTGGCTCTCGCTTGGCCGCGCTGGCTTCAGACTGCGCGGGAATAGCCTTCACGGGCGTCCTGTGCGCCGAGGTGCTTGTCGAACACCATCGCGACGGCACGGATGAAGTACCAGCCGGTCGCGGTGACTTGCAGCGCTTCGCGCTCCCGGACCACCAGCCCTGTTTCGACCAGCGGTTGCAGGGCGGCCAGTTCGTCCTGGAAGTAGTTCGCCATCGTGATCGGATGCTGCCGTTCGATGGCCTCGAACTCGACCCGGCCCTGGCACATCAGTGCGGCGATGACGTCGCGGCGCACCCGGTCGTCGTTCGTCAATGCGAGGCCGCGCACCACCGGCAGACGGCCCTGGCGCAGCGACTCGTAGTACTCGGGCAGGGTCTTGGCGTTCTGGGCGTAAGTCGGCCCGACCCGGCTGATGGCGGAAACGCCGAGGGCGATCAGGTCGCAGTCCGGACGGGTGCTGTAGCCCTGGAAGTTCCGGTGCAGGCGCCCCTCCCGCTTGGCCACTGCGAGG
>JAABTC010000017.1 GCA_011390055.1 Burkholderiales bacterium
AGTTGGTCACCCACCGACAGTGCCAGCGCACCGCCCGAGCCGCCCTCGCCGATGATGGTCACGATGATCGGCACCTCGAGCTGTGCCATCTCGAAGATGTTGTGCCCGATGGCTTCGCTCTGGCCGCGTTCTTCGGCGCCGATGCCCGGGTACGCGCCGGGGGTGTCGACGAAGGTGAAGAGCGGCAGCTTGAATTTTTCGGCCAGGCGCATCAGGCGCAGCGCCTTGCGGTAGCCCTCGGGCCGGCTCATGCCGAAGTTGCGCAGCCCGCGCTCCTTGGTGTCGCGTCCCTTCTGCTGGCCGATGACCATGCAGGCCTGCCCGTTGAAGCGCGCGAGGCCACCGACGATCGACTGGTCGTCGGCAAAGGAGCGGTCGCCATGCAGTTCGCTGAAGTCGGTGAACAGATCGTTCACGTAGTCGAGCGTGTAGGGCCGCTGCGGGTGGCGCGCGATCTGCGTCACCTGCCAGGGCGTCAGCGTGGCGTAGATGTCCTTGGTGAGCTGCTGGCTCTTCTTGTCCAGCCGCTCGATCTCTTCGGAGATGTCGACCGCCGACTCGTTCTGCACGTAGCGCAGCTCTTCGATCTTGTTGTCGAGTTCGGCAATCGGCTGCTCGAACTCGAGAAAGTGTCGTTTGCCCATGCGAGCTCCTCTTCAGTATTCGACCGGCAAGGGGTCGAGGCTGCGCCACACGTACCACGTGGCCACCGACCGGAACGGTGCCCAGGCCTCGCCCACTTCGCGGGCTTCGGCGCGGGTGACCGGTTCGCCGCTGAAATAGTTGATGCTGATGCCCTTGATCAGGCCCAGGTCATCGAGCGGCATCACGTTGGGCCGCATCAGGTGAAAGATCAGGAACATCTCGGCCGTCCAGCGACCGATGCCGCGGATCGCGACCAGCTCCTCGATGATGGCCTCGTCTTCCATCTGCTGCCACTGCGGCACATGCACCTGGCCGGTGTCGAAGTGCGCGGCCAGGTCGCGCAGGTACTCGACCTTGCGCACCGAAAGGCCCGCAGCGCGCATGGCAGGCGGCTCGAGTGCCAGCACGGCATCGGGCGCGAGCCGGGTGGGCGGCGTCGGCAGCAGGGCCGCAAAGCGATCCCAGACGGCCTGCGCGGCCTTGACCGAAATCTGCTGTCCGACGATCGACCGCGCGAGTGTCGTGAAGGCGTCGCCGCGGCTTTGCAGGCGCGCCTCGCCGAACTGCGGGATCAACTTCTTCATCACGCGGTCGCGCCGCGACAGGTGCTTGCAGGCATCGTCCCAGTAATTGGGCGTCACGATCGCGACCACGGCGGGGGACCGAACCATCGTCAGGCTTTCACCCAGGTGGTGCCTTGCGCCGAGTCCTTGAGCTGCACGCCCATCTCGGTGAGTTGCTGTCGCAGGCGGTCGGCGGTGGCAAAGTCGCGCGCCTGTTTGGCTGCGTTGCGCGCGGCGATCAGCGCCTCGATCGCAGCCGCGTCGAGGCTGTCGCCCTGCAGGTAGGCACGCGGCGCCTGCTGCAGGATGCCGAGCGTGGCGCCGAGTGCGCGCAGCAGCCCCGCGGTCTGCGCCGAGCGGGTCCGGTTCAGCTCGCCCGCCAGGTCGAACAGGACGGCGAGTGCCAACGGCGTGTTGAAGTCTTCGTCCATCGCTGCGCGGAATGCGGCAGCGCGTGGCTCGGCCCAGTCGATGGCTTGCGCCGGTGCGTCGACATCCTGCAGCGCGGTGTACAGGCGCCGCAGGGCCACCCGCGCATCGTCCAGGTGCACATCGCTGAAGTTGAACGGACTGCGGTAGTGCGTGCGCAGCATGAAGAAGCGCAGCGTCTCGCCGTCGTAGCGCTCGAGCACATCGCGGATGGTGAAGAAGTTGCCGAGCGACTTCGACATCTTCTGGTTGTCGACGTTGAGGAAGCCGTTGTGCAGCCAGTAGCGCACGAACTCGCCCCCGCTCGCCCCTTCGCTCTGGGCGATTTCGTTCTCGTGGTGCGGGAAGGTCAGGTCCATCCCGCCGCCATGGATGTCGAACGGCTCGCCCAGGGTTGCATGGCTCATGGCAGAGCATTCGATGTGCCAGCCCGGGCGGCCAGGGCCGTAGGGGCTGTCGTATTTGGCGTCCGCGGGCTCGTCGGCCTTGGCCGCTTTCCACAGCACGAAGTCGAGCGGGTCTTGCTTGCCGTCGAGCACCGCCACGCGCTCGCCCGCGCGCAATTCGTCCAGGCTCTTGCCCGAGAGCTTCCCGTAGCCGGGAAACTTGCGCACCGAGAAGTTCACGTCGCCGTTCGATGCGCGGTAGGCCAGGCCCTTGCTTTCGAGCTGCCCGATCAGCGCGGCCATCTGCGGTACGTGGTCGGTGGCGCGCGGCTCGAGCGTCGGCACGGCCACACCGACAGCAGCCAGATCGGCGTGCATCGCCTCGATCATTTCGTTGGTCAACGCGCGGATCGTGATCTTGCGCTCGAGCGCACGCTGGATGATCTTGTCTTCGATGTCGGTGATGTTGCGCACGTAGGTCACGTCGTAGCCGCTGGTGCGCAGCCAGCGGTAGACGACGTCGAAGGCCATCATCATGCGAAGGTGGCCCATGTGGCACAGATCGTAGATCGTCATCCCGCACACGTACATGCCGACCTTGCCCGCACGCAAGGGCACGAACTCCTGCAGCGTGCGTGTCAGCGTGTTGTGAATGCGCAGTGCCATCGGATGCAAGTAACGTGACAGCGGCCTCGGTGCCGTGGAGTGCAGGAGGCCGCTCGGTAGAATCGAATTTCAGTATAGCGGCCCCCTCCTGCGAAAAGGCCGCTCTCAACAGACGTCAAGGAGTCGATTTCTCAATGAATACCCGTCTTGCGATCGCGCTCGTTGCAGCGCTTGGGCTCGGCTCGGCGGCCCTGCCGGCGCTGGCCCAGAAAGTGCGCCTGGCCACCAGCCAGGGTGATATCGTCGTCGAGCTCGACCAGGCCAAAGCGCCGAAGACGGTCGAGAATTTCATCGGCTACGTCAAGTCCGGTCACTATGACGGCACCATCTTCCACCGCGTGATCGATAACTTCATGATCCAGGGCGGTGGCATGAAGCCCGACATGAGCGAGAAGCCCACACGCCCGCCGATCGCCCTGGAAAGCCGCAATGGCTTGACGAACCAGCGCGGCACGCTGGCGATGGCGCGCACGATGGACCCCAACTCGGCGAGCGCGCAGTTCTTCATCAACCTGAAGGACAACGCCTTCCTCGACCAGGCCAACGCGCGCGACGGCAACGGTTATGCCGTGTTCGGCAAGGTCGTCTCGGGCATGGAGGTGGTCGACAAGATCAAGTCGGTACCCGTGGCCGACAAGGGCGGGCACCAGAACGTGCCCGCGACGCCCGTGATCATCAAGAAAGCCAGTCTGGAGAATTGAATGACCCAAACCGTTGAAATGCTGACCAGCGCAGGCACCCTGCGCATCGAGCTCGACGATGCCAAGGCCCCGGCCAGCGTCGCGAACTTCCTTTCGTACGTGGCCAAGGGCCACTACGACAACACGGTGTTCCACCGCGTGATCAAGGGCTTCATGGTGCAAGGTGGCGGCTTCGAGCCCGGCATGAAGCAAAAGCCTACCGACGCGCCGATCACCAACGAGGCCAGCAACGGCCTGAAGAACAAGCACTACAGCCTGGCCATGGCGCGCACCTCGTCGCCGCATTCGGCCACCGCGCAGTTTTTCATCAACACCACCGACAACGCGTTTCTCGACTTCAAGAGCGAATCGCCGCAGGGTTGGGGCTACGCCGTGTTCGGCCGCGTGGTCGAGGGCACCGAGGTCGTCGACGCGATGGAGTCGGTGCGAACCGGCCGCAAGGGCGGGCACGACGACGTTCCGCTCGAAGACCTCGTGATCCAGCGCGTCACCGTCATCGGGTGAGCCGCAGGCGCGCGGCATGACTGCGAGCGCGCCACCCCGGCTGCCGGTCTTCTACGAACTCGGCGCGCGCGCCGAATGGCGCTCGGTGGAGTTCATCTCCGACCTGCACCTGGGCGCGGCCACCCCCGCGACCACCGACGCCTTCGAGCATTACCTTGAGCACAGCCGCGCCGATGCCATCTACATCCTCGGCGATCTGTTCGAGGCCTGGATCGGCGACGACGCGCGCCAGCCCGGTCGCTTCGAGCAGCGGGCGGCCGACGCGCTGGCCGAAGCCGCGAGCCGGCGGCAGGTGGGCTTCATGGTCGGCAACCGCGACTTCCTGCTCGGCGTGGACATGTTGCAGTACTGCGGCGTGGTCGCCCTGCCCGACCCGACCGTGCTCGACGCGTGGGGTCAGCGTGTGCTGCTGACGCACGGCGACGCGTTGTGCATCGACGACCTGCCTTACCAGCAGTTTCGCCACCGTGTGCGCAGCCCCTCCTGGCGTGCCGAGTTCCTGCGCCAGCCGCTCGAGCGGCGCGAGGCGCTGGCGCGCGAGATGCGCGATGCCAGCCAGGCGTCTCAGCGCGACCGCTCACCCAGCGCCTGGATCGACGTCGACGCCGCGGCGGCCGTGGCCTGGATGCATGCGGCCGGCAGCGGCGACCTGGTTCACGGCCACACCCACCGTCCTGGCAGCGAGGTGCTGGCGCCCGGCCACACGCGGCACGTGTTGAGCGACTGGGAGCTGGAGGACGCACACCCCCGCGCCCAGGTACTGCGCCTCACCCGGGACGGCTTCGTGCGGATCGATCTCGCCGCCGCAGGCTGACCCGATGGCCGGCTGGTGGCAAGCGCTGGCCCAGCGCCGCCGAGCTGCGGCGCTGACGCGGCGCGCGATTCCCGACCCGCTGTGGGACGCCACGCTCGCGCAGCTGCCGTTCCTCGCAGCGTGGCCGGCCGAGGCCCTGGCGCGCTTGCGAACCTTGGCCAGCCTCTTCCTCGACCGCAAGGAGTTCACCGGCGCCGGCGGGTTCGTGGTCGACGACGGCGTGGCCCTGTCGATCGCCCTGCAGGCCTGCCTGCCGGTCCTCGAACTCGGCATCGACCAGTACGATGACTTCATCGGCATCGTCGTGCACGCCGACAGCGTGGTCGCGCAGCGCAGGGCCACCGACGAGGATGGCATCGTGCACCAGTACGAAGAAGTGCTGGCCGGCGAGGCGATGGAGGGCGGGCCGGTGATGCTGAGCTGGGCCGACGCCGCGGCCGACGCCCCCGACCACCACCAGGGCGAAGGGCAGGCTGCGTTCAACGTCGTGATCCACGAGTTCGCTCACGTGCTCGACCTGCGCGACGGCGTCGCCGACGGCGTGCCGCTGCTCGCGGGCCACCGCGAGCGTGAGGCCTGGCGCTCGCAGCTGATGCCGGCCTACGACTGGTTTTGCGAGCGCACCGTCTGCGGCCATGCGAGCAGCGTCGATGCGTACGGAGCCCAGAGCCCGGACGAATTCTTCGCGGTCGCCAGCGAAACGTTTTTCGTCAGGCCCAGGGCCTTGAACGAGGAGCAGCCGGCGCTGTACCGGCTGCTGTCGGGTTACTACCGTCAGGACCCCGCCGCGTACTGAGCGGGCGGCATCAGGCTGCGGTGGCGGGCTCGGCCTTGGGCTTGTCGCTCTTCTTGGCGGGCTGGATGTCGAGCACCGTCTCGCCAGCGTCGTCGACGTCGACCGTCAAGCGCCCGCCGTCGACCAGCTTGCCGAACAGCAGTTCGTCGGCCAGCGCACGCCGTACCGTGTCCTGGATCAGCCGCTGCATCGGCCGTGCACCCATCAGTGGGTCGAACCCCTTCTTGGCCAGTTGCGCGCGCAGCTTGTCGGTGAACGTGACTTCGACCTTCTTCTCGGCCAGCTGGCTCTCGAGCTCGAGCAGGAACTTGTCGACCACCCGCATGATGATCTCCTGGTCGAGCGCGCGGAAGCTGATCGTTGCGTCCAGGCGGTTGCGGAACTCGGGCGTGAACAGGCGTTTCAGGTCGGCCATCTCGTCGCCCTGCTCGCGCTTGGTCGTGAAGCCGATCACCGACTTGTTCATGGTCTCGGCCCCCGCGTTGGTGGTCATGATGATCACCACGTTGCGGAAGTCGGCCTTGCGACCGTTGTTGTCGGTCAGCGTGCCGTGGTCCATCACCTGCAACAGCACGTTGAAGACATCGGGATGCGCCTTCTCGATTTCGTCCAGCAGCAGCACCGCATGCGGCTTCTTCGAGATGGCCTCGGTCAGCAGGCCCCCCTGATCGAAGCCAACGTAGCCCGGGGGCGCACCGATCAGGCGGCTCACGGCATGGCGCTCCATGTACTCGCTCATGTCGAAGCGGATCAGCTCGATGCCCATGATGTAGGCGAGCTGCTTGGCGACTTCGGTCTTGCCCACACCGGTGGGGCCGCTGAACAGGAACGAGCCGATCGGTTTCTCGGGCCGGCCCAGGCCCGAGCGCGCCATCTTGATGGCCGCGGCCAAGGCATCGATCGCGGGGTCCTGGCCGAAGACCACGCTCTTCAAGTCACGGTCGAGCGTCTTCAGCTTGCTGCGGTCGTCGCTCGACACGCTGGCCGGCGGGATGCGCGCGATCTTCGACACGATCTCCTCGACTTCCAGCCGGGTGATGGTCTTCTTCTGCTTGTTCTTCGGCAGGATGCGCTGCGCGGCACCGGCCTCGTCGATCACGTCGATCGCCTTGTCGGGCAGATGCCGGTCGTTGATGTACTTGGCCGACAGCTCGGCCGCAGCCTGCAGCGCGCCGAGCGCGTACTTGACGTTGTGGTGCTCCTCGAAGCGCGACTTCAACCCTTTGAGGATCTCGATGGTCTGCTCGACCGAAGGCTCCACCACGTCGACCTTCTGGAAGCGCCGCGACAGCGCCGCGTCTTTCTCGAAGATGCCGCGGTATTCGGTGAACGTGGTCGCGCCGATGCACTTCATCTGGCCGCTCGACAGCGCCGGCTTCAGCAGGTTGCTGGCGTCCAGCGTGCCGCCCGAGGCCGCGCCTGCGCCAATCAACGTATGGATCTCGTCGATGAAGAGGATCGCGCCCGGCTGTTCCTTGAGCTGCTTCAACACGCCCTTCAGGCGCTGCTCGAAATCACCGCGGTACTTGGTGCCGGCCAGCAGCGCACCCATGTCGAGCGAGTAGACGTTGGCGTCCGCCAGCACCTCGGGCACATCGTTCTGCGTGATGCGCCAGGCCAGGCCCTCGGCGATGGCCGTCTTGCCGACGCCGGCTTCGCCGACCAGCAACGGGTTGTTCTTGCGCCGACGGCATAGCACCTGGATCACCCGTTCGACCTCGAGTTCGCGGCCGATCAACGGGTCGATCCGACCGTCGCGTGCGGCCTGGTTCAGGTTCTGCGTGAACTGGTCGAGCGGCGAGGCCTTGGCGTCGCTGGCTTCTTCCTTCTCACCTTCGTTGCTGCTGCTCTCGTTGGACTTGGCAGGCTCGGGCGGGTCGTTCTTCTTGATGCCGTGGGCAATGAAGTTCACCACGTCCAGGCGTGTCACGCCCTGCTGGTGCAAGTAGTAGACCGCGTGCGAATCCTTTTCGCCGAAGATCGCCACCAGCACGTTGGCCCCGGTGACTTCCTTCTTGCCGCTGCCGGTGCTCTGCACATGCATGATGGCGCGCTGGATCACGCGCTGGAAGCCGAGCGTCGGCTGCGTGTCGACCTCTTCGTCGCCCCCGACGGTGGGGGTGTTTTCCTTGATGAAGGCCGACAGGCTCTTGCGCAGGTCTTCGATGTTGGCCGCACAAGCGCGCAGCACTTCGGCTGCCGACGGGTTGTCCAGCAGGGCCAGCAGCAGGTGTTCGACCGTGATGAACTCGTGGCGCTGCTGGCGCGCTTCGACGAACGCCATGTGCAGACTGACTTCAAGTTCTTGCGCAATCATTTAAGCGGACTCCATGATGCATTGCAGTGGGTGACCCGCGCGCTTTGCAGCCGCTTGCACGAGCTCGACCTTGGTGGCCGCGATGTCCTTGCTGTAGACCCCGCAGACGCCACGGCCTTCGTGGTGGATCTTGAGCATGATGAGGGTGGCGGTCTCGATGTCGCGCATGAAGTACTCCTGCAACATCAGCACGACGAACTCCATCGGGGTGTAGTCGTCGTTGAGCATCACCACCTGGTAGAGCTTCGGCGGCTCGACCCGTTGTTCCTGGCGCTCCGCGACGACGCTGTCCTGCCCTTCGTCGCCGCCCGGAGGGCGCGACGGTTCGGGTGCTTTGGGCGGCGAGGCGGGCGGGTCGGCGGGCATGCCCGGATTCTATCGAGTCGCCCCTGGGCCCGTTGCGGCCGCGGACTTCCCGTTCAAGTCCGACCCATTTCGTCACACTGGGGCGGACCGCAGCAACCGTCGACCTGCCGCACAGCCGGCATGGACAACGGCTTGACAGCGCACCCGGCGCCTCTGGACAATAAGATCTTGGTCAGTCGCATCAGCAGTCAAGGAGTCGCCATGGCGTTCGGAAGTGTCAAGTGGTTCAACGACGCCAAGGGCTTCGGCTTCATCGAACCCGAAGCGGGTGGTGGCGACGTTTTCGCGCACTTCTCGTGCATCCAGATGGAAGGTTTTCGCACCCTCAAGCAAGGCGGCCGGGTGTCCTTCGACCTGGTCCAGGGCCCGAAGGGCGACCAGGCCCAGAACATCCGACCGGTCGACTTGCAAGGCGTGCCGCTCGCGCCAGCCGTCCAGGCCGACACCGCCAACGCCTGAGCCCTCGCAGCGCGGGTCCAGGCGCGACCCGCTCAACCGCCCGAGCGTCGGCAGGCTGCGAAGCCCACCGCTGCCAGGCCGGCCAGCCTCACGAGCGGATCACCGCCAGCCACTCGCGCTGGGACGCATCGAGCGCGGTGTCCGGCGTCAGCAATGCAGCCGCCAGCGCCGAGCGAATCTCCGGCTCGGGCTGCGGCAGCGGTGCGCGCAGCAACTCGTCGAGCAAGCTCCGCGCATCTGTGAGCGTCTGCCCATAGCGCTCGAAGATGGCCGCGACGCTCACATGCTGCGTCGGATCGTCGAGCCAGCAGTCGTAGTCGGTCACCAGCCCCACCGTGGCGTAGGCGATCTGTGCCTCGCGCGCCAGAAAGACCTCCGGCACATTGGTCATCCCCACCAGATGGCAGCCCGCCTGGCGCAGGAAGTGGCTTTCGGCCTGCGTGCCCAGGCGCGGCCCCTCGACGCAGGCGTAGGTCAGTCCGCGGTGGACCGGCACGCCGATGCGCTCGCCGGCGGCCTGCACGGCCGAGACCAGTGCCGCGCTGACCGGTCGCGCAGTCGAGACATGCGCGGCCACCCCGCCGCCGAAAAAGCTGCGCTCGCGCACGCCCCGGGTCCAGTCGAAATACTGTTCGGGCATGGCGAGGGCGCCCGGTGGCACCTCGATCGACAGGCTGCCGACCGCCGAGAAGCCCAGCAGCAGCGTCGCCCCGGCGCGCTTGAGCGCGTAGACATTGGCGCGGTAGTTCACCTCGTGCGGCAGCAGCCGGTGGCCTGCCCCATGCCGCGCCAGGAACAACAGCGGCACGCCGTGCAGACGCCCGCGCAGGATCTCGCCGGAGGGCGTGCCGAAGGGCGTTTGACCGCTGACACGGTCTTCGATCTTGAGTCCGGGCAGGTCGTAAATCCCGGTTCCACCGACGATCGCAAGCATGGGCGTCACTCCTCGACGCGAACGGCGTCGTTCGCATGGTAGGCAGGGCCGTGCGTGATGCGCTCGAAGTACGACCGGTGAGCCTCACTGCCCACGGGCCACAGGCGCAGAAACTCACGCTGCCAAGCGTCATCGTCGATGTCGATGGCGATCGCCTCGGCGTGGACCCGCGGATTCGGTGACGGCCCGATGCAAAGCCCGTGGCGCCGCGCCGCGCCGCGGAACGGCCGCAGGGCGATGCGCGTCAGCAGACCGGCACGGTCGCCAGTGAAATTTCGCATGCCAGCCGCGCCGTTGTTCAACACCCAGCGTGGCGCCGCAGACCTGCTCGCGCGCAGCCCTTGAAAAACCGGCAGGCAGGTGTGTGTGCATGCGAAGGCATCGACCTCGCCACGCGCGAACCAGTTGCGCGCGGTGCGGCGGTGCGCTGCGTCGCGCAGGTGCTCCTGCGCGAAGCCCCAGCCGGCGAGCGACTGCGCATCGCCGTGCACGATGCCGATCCGCACGTCGCCGACGTCGGCGCGCAGCCACATCGGGAGGGCGGCGAGTTGCGCGCGCTGCGCCCCGGTTGCCGCGCATCGCAGTTGTCCGAGGATGCGGTTCGAGCGCTCGACCACGTCCTCGCCGACCCAGTCGGGGTAAGCGCAGCCGCAGCCCGCGTCGGCGTCAGCCTCTGCGGCGATCTCGGTTTCCACATTGCCCCGCAGCGCCGCGTGTGCGAGCACGCCGCGCTGCACCCGCTCGAACACCGCCGCGTCGACATCGAACCAGTGGAAGTCGCCGTTGAACACCAGGCGCTTGCGGCCGCTCTCGCGATCGAAAAGCTCGAGAACCCGTTCGAGCGCGAACGGATTGCCGTAAAGCCCGCCGACGACGTAGAGCACGTCCAGGCCAGCGAGTCCGTCCGACGGGGGCGAGGCGAACACCTCGGGTGCGTAGCGGTAGTGCAGCGGGCAGCTGCGCCCCGGTGCAGCCGCCTCGTCGATCGTCCCAGCCGTCACGCCTGGACTTTCAGTTCGCTACCGTGGCATCGGGGTTCGAGATGCACGCCCTCGGCGCGGTCCTGGGCGCGGGTCACTGCGGCGTGCGGCGAGCGCGAGCCGTACAGATCGCGCCATGCCGCTGCGTCCACCCGGTCGAAGGGCAGATCCCACCGGATCGCTCCGTGGGCCAGCCCGATCACGCGCGTGGCCAGTGCGGGGATCAGATCGAGGTCGTGCACCACGGTCACCAGTGTCTGGCGTGTGGCCGCGGCGGCGCTGCGCAAGCCGATGCAAACCTGTGCGGTGGCGTGCGGGTCGAGCGCGGACGTCGGCTCGTCGGCCAGCACCAGCCGCGGCCGCTGCAGCGCCAGGCGGGCCAGGCCGACCTTCTGCCGCTCGCCGCCGGACAGGCGATCGGCACGCACGTCTGCCCGTTCGGCGAGACCGAGCACGCCGAGGGCCGCGTCGGCCTCGGCGACCAGCGACTCGGGGTAGTGGCGCCACCAGCTGCGCCACGCCTGCGCGCCCGACAGCCGAGCCAGCGCCCCGACCAGCACGTTCTCGCGCGCGGTGAGGCGCGGCACCAGATGCAGCCCCTGCATCACGACGCCAACCTCGCGCCGCAGCGCGCGCCACCCGGCCCGCCCCAGGGGCGCATCCGCTGCAGGTCCGATCGTGCGCCCGAGCACGTTCACGCTGCCAAGCTGTGGCAGCGTCATGCCGGCGATCACCCGCAGCAGGGTGCTCTTGCCCGCGCCGTTGGGCCCGACGATCGCCACCCGCTCGCCCGGCATCAACATGAGATGCTTCACGTGCAGCAGGGTCCGCGATGCGGTGATGACGCGCACGTCGTGCAAGCTCACCGCAGCGTCCGACGGCACCGGGTCGGGCTTCACAGCAAGGCCTCGCGAATGCGGCGCGACAGCGCATCGAACGCCATCACCAACGCCACGACCACGAGCAGGATCGTCGCCAGCCGGCTCCACTGGAACAGGCTCACCGCCTCGCTGATCAACAGGCCCAGCCCGCCGGCGCCGATCAGCCCGAGGATGGTGGAGTCGCGGATGTTGAACTCCCACACGTACAGGTGGTGGCTGACGAACTGTGGCAGCACCGAGGGCCACACGCCGTGGAAGAACACCTGCGACGGGCTCGCGCCAGTGGCGCGCACAGCGTCGACCGACGCCATGTCGAGCGACTCGATGCTCTCGGTGTAGAGCTTGCCGTAGGTGCCCATCGAGTGCAGCGCGATGGCCAGGATGCCGGCCGTCGGACCCAGCCCGACGATGCCCACGAGCACCAGGCCGAAGACCAGCGTGTGCACCGCGCGCGTGATGTCGAGCAGGCCTCGGGCGGCCCAGGCAAAGGGTCGCGGTGCGTGAAGATTGCGCGCGGCAAGCATGGCCAACGGCAGCGCCAGCAAGGCGGCGAGCAGCGAGCCGAGTGTGGCGATCTGCAGCGTGACCCAGGTGGCGCGGCCGAGGCCGGCGACGAAGGAGGCCTCGACCACGCGCCGGTCTTCGACCCGCAGCAGCGTGCCGTCGTCGCTGCGGTACTCCAGCCGTTCGGGCCCCAACCAGATATCGATGAAACTCGGACGTGCAAACTCGCCCACCGACTTGAGCAGGTTGTCCCAGGGGTTGCGTCCCAGGCTCAGGTCGCCCGCTGCCGCGAGCGTGACGATGCAGACCACCACCAGCACCCCGTACACCAGGGCCAGAGCCGCAAAGCCGGCGCGGCCACGCGGCAGCGCAAAGCGCGCGGGTGCAATCGCCATGCCCATCGCCCGTCAACCGAGGGTCACTTGGCCGCCAGCTTGCCGGTGGCAAGCCCGGCGTCGCGGATCGGCTTGTAGTAGCCGTTGTCGGTGGCGACGAAGCCGGTGTAATTGGCAGGCAGCAGGCTGGGCTGCGACGGCAACAGGGCACCCACTTCCGCCAGCGCCGCCTGCAGGCGCTTGACGAAG
The DNA here is from genome assembly GCA_011390055.1 of Burkholderiales bacterium. Lineage (GTDB taxonomy): Bacteria > Pseudomonadota > Gammaproteobacteria > Burkholderiales > Burkholderiaceae_C > CADEEN01. The sequence continues at coordinate 12,530 of JAABTC010000017.1, forward strand.
ACAGCATCCTTGGCAAGCGTCGCACTGACCGCGAAGGCGTCGTTGGGCAGCGGGGCCGACTGCCAGATCACCTTGCTCCGCTCGGCCTTGATCAGACCCTGCTCGATCATCGCGCTGCGGTTGCGGTTGTAGTCGGCGCCGGCGTCGAGCTGGCCCGCCGTGACCTGCGTCTGGATCGCCTGGTGCTTGGTGTAGAGCACGCGTGCGAAGTGCGCCTCGGGGTCGATGCCGCGCTGCTGGAACAGGTGCAAGGGGATCAGGTAGCCCGAGGTCGAGCCCTTGTCGCCGAAGGCGAAGGTGCGGCCTTTGCCCTTGGCGCCGAGCAGGTCGTCGATGCTGGCCAGCCCCGAGGCGGGGTGCGTGACGATCATCGCGAAGTACTCGGGCTTGCCCTGGTAGAGGATGGTCGACACGACCTTGGCATCGGCAAAGTGGTTGGCGAGCACGTAACCCCAGGGGCCCATCAGCGCCAGATCGGTCTCGCCGTTGGCCAGGCTCTTCGCCAGCCCTTCCCAGCTGTCGACCGTGCGCAACTCGACTGGGCGGCCGAGCCGCTGCGCCAGGTGCTGCGCGAGGGGCCGGTAGGTGGCGTCGTTCTTCTCGCGGTCGGGCTGGAACATGCCGACGCCGAATTTCAGCGGCATGGACGGTTGGGCATGGGCCAGCGGCGGCAGGATGGCGGCGACAGCGAGCTGAATCAGGGTACGTCGGTCAAGGCTCACGCGGTTTCTCCAGTGGACAAGGGCACAGCGCCTGCGCGCGTCGCAACAAGCTCGGGCAAGTCTTCACGCCACGCGGCAGGAAGGTGGACCAGGTCCCGCGGCTCGTCGATGTCGGCCACCGGCGCCAGCTCGGCCCAGCGCATGCCGGCGGCGCGCAACCGTCGGCGGGTCTCCTCCATCACCCCGGCGGTGCTCCAGGCCATGTCGGAAAACCAGCGCGGGTCGGCACGGCGTTGGCCGACGAGCACGTAGCCGCCATCGAGGGCCGGCACGAACACCGCGTTGTGGTCGAGCAGGCGCTCGCCCGCGCTGCGCAGCATTGCGGCGTCGAGCGCCGGCGCGTCGGTGCCGATCAACAGAGCGCGCCCGTGCCGCATCAGCGCCCGCGCGA
>JAABTC010000174.1 GCA_011390055.1 Burkholderiales bacterium
CATGCCAGGTGTCGGCCATCAGCGAAGCCACCCCGACCGCCATCCATGCAGGTCGGCCCCACGTCAGGCTGGCCACCAACGCAATGCCGGCGGCCGGGAAAAAGGGCGCTGCGATGCCGGGCGCCAACGGCAAGAAGAGCGCCAGCTTGGCCGCCGCTGCATAGGCCACGAACGTGATCGCGAAAGCCTGCCAGGCCCGCGGCGCAGACAGCAGTCGGTCAACCGCGGCAAGCATCGGGCGCTGCGAGCGAAGGTGGCTCAGACGTTGAACAGGAAGTTCAGCACGTCGCCGTCCTTGACCACGTACTCCTTGCCTTCCGAACGCATCTTGCCGTGATCCTTGGCGCCTTGTTCGCCCTTGAACGCGATGAAGTCATCGAAGGCGATGGTCTGGGCCCGGATGAAGCCGCGCTCGAAGTCGGTGTGGATCACGCCGGCCGCCTGGGGCGCGGTGTCGCCGATGTGGATCGTCCAGGCCCGCACCTCCTTCACGCCGGCGGTGAAGTAGGTGTGCAGACCCAGCAGCGTGAAGGCCGCGCGCACCAGCCGCGCCAGGCCGGGTTCGGTCTGGCCCATCTCGGCCAGGAACATCTCGCGGTCCTCGTCGGCCATGTCGGCGAGTTCGGCTTCGGTCTTGGCACAGATGGCCACCACCGGTGCGCCATGCTGCGTGGCGTAGACGCGCAGGCGTTCGAGGTACGCGTTGTTCTCGAAGCCGTCTTCGGCCACGTTGCCGACGAACATCGCGGGCTTGGCGGTGATCAGGCACAGCGGCTTCAACACCACGCGCTCTTCCTTGCTGAAGTCGATGCTGCGCACCGGCAGGCCCTGGTTCAGCGCCGCGTCGCACTTCTTCAGCACGTCGACAAGGCGCTGCGCGTCCTTGTCGCCGCCGGACTTGGCCACCTTGGTGTAGCGCGCCAGGCTCTTCTCCACCGTGGCGAGGTCGGCCAGGCAGAGCTCGGTCTGGATCACCTCGATGTCGGAGATCGGGTCGACCTTGCCGGCGACGTGGATCACGTTCTCGTCGTCGAAGCAACGCACCACGTTGACGATGGCATCGGTTTCGCGGATGTGCGACAGGAACTGGTTGCCCAGCCCCTCGCCCTTGCTGGCCCCGGCCACAAGCCCGGCGATGTCGACGAACTCGACGATGGCCGGCACCACGCGCTCGGGTTTGACGATCGCGGCCAGCTGTGCCAGCCGCGCGTCGGGCAACTCGACCACGCCGACGTTGGGATCGATGGTGCAGAACGGGTAGTTCTCGGCCGCGATGCCGGCCTTGGTCAACGCATTGAAAAGGGTCGACTTGCCGACATTGGGCAAGCCGACGATGCCGCATTGCAGGCTCATGGGCTTCTCGATCGGGGGAAGCGGGCGATTGTAGGTGCGGCTACAACGCGCGCGGCCGCAGGATCAGCACATTGCCGACGACGGCCAGGGCCGCGCCGAGCCAGGTCCAGGCCACCGGCTCGAAGCCCTCGAAGGCCGCCGAAATGGCCAGTGCGACCACCGGCGTCATCACACCGACGGTCGACGCGGCACCCGGACCCACGCGCTGCTGCAGGGTCAGGTAGCAGGCGAAGGCGAGCACCGAGCCGGCGCCGGCCAGGTAAGCCAGCGACAGCCACCACGCCGGTGCCATGCCGAGGCTCGGCAGCCCGACCTGGAACGGCTGGCCGCTGGCCCAGGCCAGGGCGGCGCCGATGGCCACCGACAAGACGGCGCTGGACAGCATGCCCCAGCCGATCGTCGGCCAGAACGGCAGCCGGTGCAGGGCGTTGCGGCTGGCCAGCAAGCTGCCGATGGCCGACAGCAGCACGGCAGCGATGGTGAACACCACGCCGAGCTGCGTCGCCTGCGTGGGCCGGACCGAGCCGAACTCGGGCGCGAAGATCAGCGCGACACCCCCGATGCAGAGCAGGCCGCCGGCCAGGAAGCGGGCGTCGAGCGCCTGGCGCCACAGCCACCAGGCGGCCACACCGTTGATCAGCGGCGACACCGAATAGCCAACGGCCACCAGACCGGTCGGCACCTTGCGCTCCGCGTGGTACACGGCCAGGTAGGCCAGCGAGTACATGAAGGCACCCTGCAGCGCCACACGGCCGCTTTCGCCGAGCGTCAGGCGCAGCCGCTCGCCGCGCCAGGCGGCGATGCCCAATGCAAGGGCGCCGGCGAGCGCGAAGCGCATGGCCACGCCGATCTCGGGCGGCGTGTGCTCGAGCTGGTACAGGATCGCGTGCCAGGTCGTGCTCCAGACCGCCACCGCGATCGCGAAGAGCTGCCAGGTGGGGAAGCGCTGCCCGACGCGGGCCGGCATCGCTAGAGGTCGAGCGTGGCGTGCACCGCGGCGCCGACGCGCAGCCGGTGCTCGATACCGGCCACGATCACGGCATGGCGCCCGAACGTCAGGGCTCCGCCCATGCGGGCGTTGGCACGGTACTGCGCCAGCGTGTCGTTGACGCGGTGGTCGATGGCCGCGCTGTCGGGGTCGATGTCGGGGATGCTGCAGCGGGTACAGGGGCGGGTCAGCTTGAGCAGCACCGGCCCGTCGGGCGAGTCGATCGTCAGCTCGTCCAGGAAGTCCTCGCCGTGCGGCTCCGACAGGCCGTCGAGCACGATGTTGGGCCGAAAGCGCCGCATCGTCACGGCATCGTGGCCGGCGGCGATCAGGCGGCGGTTCAACTCGGCCAGCGAAGCGGTCGAGGCCACCATCAACGGGAACTGGTCGACGAAGGCCGTGGGTGCCTCGGCCGCGCCGGCCCAGGCCGCATCGGCCCGCCGCTCGAGCAGTTGCGGGTCGAAGCGCGCCAGGCGCAGCGGTCGCCCCAGAAAGTCGCTGAACCACTGCGCGGCGAGGTCGCCCATGTCGAACGCGGCGACCGTTTCGCCCCACACGCGCACCTTGCAGGCTGCCTCGACCGTGTCGAGCAGCAGGTGCAGCGCCAGCATGCCCGGTGCGCGCAGGACCAGGTCGCTGGCCCGCAATGTCGGCTTCACGAGCGCCATGCGCGGCAGCTCGCGCTGGCTGACGAACGTGCCTTGCGCATCGATCACCATCCACACCCGGTCGTACTCGAAGCCGGTTTCGATCAGCACCGCCTCGTCGGCCGCGATCCCGCCGCACGACTTGATCGGGTGCAAATACAGCGACGACAGCAGCAAGGTGTCGGGGGCCACGTCGGTGGTCATTTGAAGAGTCCCTTCAATCGTTCTTTAAGCTGGTCTTTCGGCGTGGCCGGGGCCGCCGGCGAGGCGCTGCCTGCGGGGCCCAACGGCAGACCGAGTTTCGCACCCAGCTTTTCGGCGAGCTTGTCCTTCAGCTTGTTCTCGACCGCGGCCGCGGCCACACCGGACCACTGGACCTTCCAGTCGATGGCCTCGAACGGCCCGCTCAACAGCACCGGCACGGTGAGCCCGCGCAACGCGGCCAGGTCGCCCGCATCCTGCCCCGCCGCCGCGGCCACCACGGTGGCCCGCGCGGTGTAGTCGATGCGGCCACGGGCGATGTCGAAGCGGCCCGCGCCACCGATGCGCAGGAAGGGGCTCTTCAGGTCCAGGTCATCGCTCGTGGCCACACCGTCGGCGATGCGTGCGCTGATGTTCAGCTCGGAAAAGTCGGTCTTCTCGGTTTCGCGCGCCCGCGTCAGCGCGTCCTGCCGGCCCGACAGCGCGGCCTTGGCCTGGCGCATCGTGCGGGCCAGGTTGATCCCCTTGATGGAGCCATCGCGCAACTGCAGGGCCGCGCTGCCCGCCAGGTTGCTGCGCAGCGCGCCGAGGGTCGCGCCGGAGGTGGTCAGGTCGGCCTGCACCCGGCCGCGGCCTTCGAGCAGGTCCTTGCCCGCCACGTCCCTCAACAGCGCATTGACGTCGACGCCGCTGGCGGCCAGCTTGAGGCCGATGCGTTGGCTGCGCGCATCGGCGCTGCCGCTGCCCTCCAGGCTGCCGCCCCAGGCCCGTGCGGCCAGGCGCGGTATGCGCAGCACGCCCAGCTCGAGCGAGGCGTCCAGGCGGGCGTCGGCGAGTCGGTATTGGCGCACCGCCAACGAGTTGGCCGAGAGGTTGAACTGCCCATTGACGGTGCGCAGGGCGCCAAGCGACATCGGCTCCTCGGCCGCAGCTGCAGGCGCTGCCGCCGCCGCCGGCGTGCCGAGCAGCTGGTTCACGTCCAGGCTGTCGAAGCGGGCCGTCGCGCGGATCGACGGCACGCCCGCGCCGAACGCCGCACTGCCCTTCGACTCGAACCGGTTGCCCGCCAGCGCACCCTCGAGCGCCCACTGCGCCGCCTTGGCATCGCCGCCGGCCTGCCCGCGCAGCGTCAGGGCCACGGGCGCGCCGCCGGAGGCCCCGAGCGTGGCGGAGAGCTCCACACGTTCGAGCGCATAGGCGGCCTGCGGCGGCTTCAGCAGCAGGTCGGCGCGGGCCTTGCCGTCGAGCTTGCGCGGCCCGGCGTTGCCGTTGAAGGTGAGCGCCAGGCCGGGCAGCCGCAGTGCCTCGAAGCTGCCGCTCGGCGCTTCCGAGCGGAACGTGACCGACAGCGCCTGCGGTCCCCCGCGATTGAAGCGGCCGTTGAGCGCGCTGCCGTCCAGCCGGTCGCCGTCGATCGCCAGGCGCGGCCAGTCGAGCGTGGCTTCGAGCGGCTGCGCACCGGCACGGCCTTTGAGGCTCAGCGCCAGCGCGTCGAGCTGCAGGCGGCGCGCGGCCGGGTCGTGCGCGAGGCCCTTCGCTGCCAGCTCCACCACCAGGCCCTGCAGGCCGGCGGCGTCGCCCTGCAGCTTGAGCTTCAGCTCGCGTGCGTCGACGGCCCGGGTCTGGAAGTTCAGGGCCACGTTGGCGCGGCCGTCGAGCGCCAGCTGCAAAGGC
>JAABTC010000175.1 GCA_011390055.1 Burkholderiales bacterium
AGGAGCGGATGTGGTCGGCAATGACCTTGAGCGAGGGCGACTCGCGATCGCAGTCGCCTGCCCCGGCGGCGTCAACCGCCCGTTTGGCGCCATCGAGCAGGTGCTGGAACAGATCGATCTGGAACACCGTGTGCACGCCTTGCAACACCGTCGACAGGCGCTCCAGGCCCATGCCGGTGTCGACGCTCGGCTTCGGCAACTTGTGCATCGTGCCGTCTTCGACGCGGTTGAACTGCATGAAGACGTTGTTCCAGATCTCGACGTAGCGGTCACCGTCCTGCTCGGGCGAACCGGGTGGGCCGCCGGCCACGGCCGGGCCGTGGTCGTAGAAGATCTCGCTGCACGGACCACACGGCCCCGTGTCACCCATCATCCAGAAATTGTCGGAGGCGTAGCGCGCACCCTTGTTGTCGCCGATGCGCACGATGCGCTCGGCCGGCAGCCCGATCACCTTCAGCCAGATGTCGTAGGCCTCGTCGTCTTCGGCATACACCGTGGCCCAGAGCTTCGCAGGCGGCAGCTTGAAATGCTCGGTGAGCAGCTCCCAGGCGTAGACGATCGCGTCGCGCTTGAAGTAGTCGCCGAAGCTGAAGTTGCCCAGCATCTCGAAGAACGTGAGGTGGCGCGCGGTGTAGCCGACATTTTCGAGATCGTTGTGCTTGCCCCCGGCACGGATGCACTTCTGGCTCGTCGCGGCACGTTGGTACGAGCGCTTGTCGAAGCCGAGGAAGACATCCTTGAACTGGTTCATCCCGGCGTTGGTGAACAGCAGCGTCGGGTCGTCGCCCGGCACCACCGGGCTCGACGCGACGATCTGGTGGCCCTTCGACTCGAAAAAGCTCAGGAAGGTGGAACGGATCTCGGCGGCTTTCATCGGGGCTTTCTGCGCAGGCATTGCGCTGGCGCGCAGCGGGGCACGGCCCGGCGCAAGCCTACGATTATAGGAAGCGTGCTCAGCCCGGCGGGTCGTTGGCCGCGTCGCCCAAGCCCCGCTCGACCTGGTTCGCATGGCCCTGGCGACCCAGGCTCGCCATCCCCGCGGCCTGGCCGACCGATCGCCGCAGCAGCGCGTCGGCGGTCTTGCCGTGTTCGGGGTAGAGCGCCAGGCCCGCGTGCACCGCCACGGCCACATCGGTGCCCGCCACGTTGAACGGCTGGCGCAACGACTGCGCAAGCTTGGTGGCTACGCGCTCGCCGTCCGTGGGCGAGTCGATCCACGCCAGCAGGACCAAAAAGGCATCGTTGCCGATCGAGGCCACCACATCGCTGGCGCGCAGGCTCGCGCGCAAGCGCACCGCCACCTTGCGCCGCAGCACGTTGGCCGACTCAGCGCCGAGCGACGATTGAACCTTGGCCAGCCCTTCGATGCGCAAGGCGATCGCCGCCATCGGCGCCGGCTCGCGTTCGCGCAGGGCCAGCAGGTGGGTCATGTGCTCGAGCAGCTGGGTGTGGTTGGGCAGGCCCGTGGCCAGGTCGAAGGCGTGGGCCTTGCGCGCCGCCCGGTCGAGCACCTTGCGCCGCACCGCGATGTCCATGCGCCGCTGCAGCGCCTCGGCCGGCGTGTCGAGCTGCACCACGATGTCCTGGATGCCGTGCTCGAGCAAGGCCGCCGTGACCTCCTCGGAAGGCACCTCGGACAGCAAAGCCACCACAGCCGTGTCGAGCACGGCCTGCGACAGGGCCGGCCATGCCAGCAGCGCCTGGGCCGACGTCGACGCAACCATCACCTCGAAGCGCACCCCGCACAGGGCCTCGGCCGCGGCCTCCAGGGTCACGCAGCAGGTGGCACCCGGAACTTCCAGGCCCACGCACAGCAGTGTCGAGACGGGTTTGGAGATCGCGCGTTCCAGCGTCATCGGCGTGAGTGAAATGGGCCCCGCAAGGGGCCCACGAAGACTGGAGCGGGTGAAGGGAATCGAACCCTCGTATGAAGCTTGGGAAGCTGCCGTTCTACCATTGAACTACACCCGCGTTGACGCGAGTTTAGGCCAAGGCTGGCCATCGCGGTCAAGCCCGTCGTTGGCCGGGTACGAGCTGACTGGCTGCGTGGCGGGCGCAGGCATCGTGGCCACACGCGCAACCCTGGCCGATCACCGGATTCAGGACCCGCGCCGAGTGCCGACAATGCGCACCATGAACCCACCCTACCCCGCCCGGCCGATCCGCAGCTACGTGCTGCGCGCCGGCCGCATGGGCAGCGGGCAGGTCCGCGCACTGGCCGAGATCGGGCCACGCTGGGTGCTGCCCTACCGCGCTGCGCCGCTGGAATTGCCCGCCGTGTTCGGTCGAAGCGCACCGTGCGTGGTCGAGATCGGCTTCGGCATGGGACAGGCCACGGCGCAGCTGGCGGCCAACGCCCCGGACACCGACTTCATCGGCATCGAGGTGCACGCGCCCGGTGTCGGCGCGCTGCTGCAGCGCATCGAGGCGCTGGGCCTCGCCAACCTGCGCATCGTGCAGCACGACGCGGTCGCGGTGCTCGAGCACATGGTCGCGCCCGACAGCCTGGCCGGCGTGCACGTGTTCTTTCCCGACCCGTGGCACAAGACCAAGCACCACAAGCGCCGCCTGGTGCAGGCCGGCTTCGCCGCGCTCGTGGCTGCGCGGCTGCAGCCCGGGGGCTTGTTGCACTGCGCGACCGACTGGCAGCCCTACGCCGAGCAGATGCTCGACGTGCTGTCACACGAACCTCTGCTGCAGAACACCGTCGAGGGCTATGCGCCCCGCCCGGGCCATCGGCCGCTGACCAAGTTCGAACAGCGCGGCCTGACGCTCGGCCACGGCGTGTGGGACCTGGTGTTCCGGCGCCGCGCGGCGCCGGCCGGTTAGATGGGCGCGCTGCGGTAAGGCTCGTCTTCGGCCACGAAGTCGCGCTCCGCGAGGGCATCGGCCACCCAGGCCGCCACACCCGGCGTGGCCCAGACCCGGTCGGCATAGGCTCGCGCCAGCGGCGACAGCGGCAGCGCATAGCTGCGGCAGCGCGCCACCACCGGCGCGTAGAACGCATCCGCCGCACCGAATTCGCCGAACAGGAACGGCCCGCCCGAGGCGCCGAGCTGCCCGCTCCACATGGCGTCGATGCGCGCCAGGTCGACCCGCACCGCGGCTTCGGTCGCCAGCACGCGCGCGCCGGCCTCCGGCAACCGCGCCTCGATGTTCATCGGGCAGTGGTTGCGCAGGGCCGAGAAGCCGGCGTGCATCTCGGCGCACAGGCTGCGCGCGCGCGCCCGGTCGCGCGCGTCGCGCGGCCAGATGGGCAGCGCAGGCAGCGCGTCGGCCAGCGCTTCGACGATGGCCAGGGTGTCCCACACTGCATGGCCGTCGAGCAGCAGCACCGGCACCCGGCCGGCAGGCGTGTAGCGGGCCAGCTCGCGCTGGAACTGCGTGTCGCTACCGAATTCCAGGCGCAGCTTGATCTCTTCGAAGGCCAGGCCGAAGTGCCGCATCAGCACCCACGGCCGCATCGACCAGGACGAATAATTCTTGTTGCCGATGACCAGCTGCATCACACCGGGCCCCGCTTTCGCAAGCTCAGAAAAGGAGCAACGATGCCAGCGGCGAGGCGCCACGGTGGGCATGCAAGTTGCGCATTCCACTCATGCGCGCCAATCGACCCATCCAGCCCAGGCCGTCAGCAGCACCACCGCGCCGAAGACGATGCGGTACCAGGCGAACGCGGTGAAGTCGTGCGTCGAAACGTAGCGGATCAGCCAGCGGATGCAGAGCCAGGCGCTGAAGAACGCGAACACCGTGCCCACCGCGAACATCGGCAGGTCGGCCATCGACAGCGACCCGCGCTCCTTCCACACCGAGTACGCACCGGCACCGATCAGGGTCGGGATGGCCAGGTAGAAACTGAACTCGGTGGCCGCCTGGCGCGAAAACCCGAAGACCATCGCGCCGATGATGGTGGCGCCCGAGCGGCTGGTCCCGGGCACCAGCGCCAGGCACTGCACCAGGCCGACTTTCAAGGCGTCGAGTGCCGTCATGTCATCGACGCTGGTGACCCGCGCCGCCCCGTGGCCCGACTGCTCCAGGCGCCGCTGGCGGCGTTCGACCCACAGGATGATGAAGCCGCCGACGACGAACGCCAGCGCCACCGGCACCGGGTGAAACAGGTGCGTCTTGATCGCGCTGCCCAGGGCCAGCCCGAAGACCACCGCCGGTGCAAAGGCGATCAGCAGATTGCGCACGAAGCGTTGCGCCGTGGCTTCGCTGCCGAAGCCGCGCAAGGTGGCGCGCAGCCGCTCGCGGTACTGCCAGATCACCGCGAGCATCGCGCCGGTCTGGATCGCGACCTCGAAGACCTTGACGCTGGCGCCGCGGAAGTCGAGCAGCGACGCCGCCAGGATCAAGTGCCCGGTGGACGAAATCGGCAGGAACTCGGTGAGCCCTTCGACGATGCCCATCACCGCGGCCTTCAGCAGCACGCTCCACTCCACGTCAGGCCCTTCGTTCGAACAGCATCATCGGGGGTCGACGAAACGCAGGACCAGCCCGTCGGCCTGCACCTCGACATCGGCGGCCGTGACGCCCAGCCGCTGCAGCTGGCGCACCCGCTCGGCGTCCGCGCGGTAGAGCACGAAGTCTTCGAGCAGGCGTTCGGCCAGCAGGCCTGCCACGCGCGTGCCAACGGCCGGGATCGGCCCGGCATCGAGCTGCAATTGAACGTCCTGCACGCGAACGCCTGTCATGCGCACACTCGCGTCGGCAGGCTCGTAGCGCAACGCGTAGTCCAGCGCCAGCCGCCCGCGCACGAGCCGGCCGCCCAGACGCTCCAGCGCCGACAGGTCCAGGTCGGTCGCGATCCGGTTCTGTTGGGGCAGCAGGCGCAACAC
>JAABTC010000176.1 GCA_011390055.1 Burkholderiales bacterium
TACGGGAGTCCACCCCCTGTGTCGGCAACGGCCGGTGTGAAGTCTTGCCGGCTGCCTTGCGCACCGGCCCTACACTTCGCGCCCGACCATGGACGACAACCTGCATTCGCCCCAGCGCCGCCTGATCGAGCTGCGCATCGAACACGCAGCCCTCGACAACCTGATCGACCGCAGCGCCGACACACCGACCCACGACGAGCTCAGCCTGCGGCGGCTGAAAAAGCGCAGGCTGCGGTTGCGCGACCAGATCTGGCACCTGAGCGCCGAGGTCGACCCGCCCGAGCCGGCGTAGATGGCCGCCCCGCGCTCGTTGTGCCCGCTGCTTCTGTGAGCGCCCCGGTCGAGTCCACGCTGGCCGACGCGGTTGCCAGCGCCTTTGCCGTCGACGGCCCGCTGGCCCGTGCCGACCCAGGCTACGTCGAGCGCGAGGTGCAACAACGGTTCGCGCAGGCTGTGGCCCAGGCGTTGATGGCACCGCATGCCCTGGTGGCCGAAGCCGGCACCGGCGTCGGCAAGACGTTCGCCTACCTGGTGCCGCTGTTGCTGTCGGGGCGCCGCGCGCTCGTCAGCACGGCCACCAAGAGCCTGCAGGACCAGCTGTTCCTGCGCGACCTGCCGCGCCTGGTCGAAGCCCTCGGCATCCCCGTCCAGCTGGCGCTGTTGAAGGGTCGGGGCAGCTACCTGTGCCTGCACCGTCTGGAGCAGGCGCGCCAGGGCAGCGGGCCCGGGCAGGTGTCGGTGCTCCCCGACCGCCAGGCGCTGCGGACCCTGGCCCGCATCGAAAGTTGGGCCCAGACCACCCGCACCGGCGACCTGGCCGAAGTGGTGGCGCTGGACGAACGCTCTGCGCTGATCCCGTGGGTCACTTCGACACGCGAGAACTGCCTGGGCAGCGAGTGCCCCAAATTCGGTGCCTGCCATGTCGTCAGGGCGCGGCGCGAAGCGATGCTGGCCGACGTGGTCGTCGTCAACCACCACCTCTTCTTCGCCGACATGGCCCTGCGCGACACCGGCATGGCCGAACTGCTGCCCAGCGTCGATGCGGCCATCTTCGACGAAGCGCACCAGCTGGTCGAGGCGGGCGTGCAATTCCTCGGCACCACGCTCGGCAGCAGCCAGGCGCTCGACTTCGCGCGCGACCTGCTGGCGCTGGGCTTGCAGCAAGCGCGGGGTCTCGTCGACTGGCAGGCCCTGGCGGCCCAGTGCGAGCGGGGCGCGCGCGAGTTGCGCCTGGCCGCGCACGGCCCGCTGCGCGACGTGCGCGGCAGCTTCAAGCTGCGCTGGGACGAGCGTGCCGCGTCGGCCGAGTTCGAAGCGGCCTTGCGCACCCTGGCCGATGCCTGCCAGGCGGCTGACGCCGGGCTCGAGGTGGTCATCGACGCAGGCCCCGACTTCGCCAAGCTGCAGGAACGCGCACGCACGCTGGCCCACCTGGCCGAAAGTTTCGGCCGCGAGGCCGCCGAAGGCCAGGTGCGCTGGATCGACGTCAGCCCGCAGCAGGCACGCCTGGTCGAGTCCCCGCTCGACATCCGCGAGATGCTGAGCGAAACGCGGGCGCGCGCCGAGAAGGCCTGGATCTTCACGTCGGCCACGCTCGGCGACGACGACGCGCTGACCTGGTTCACCGAAGCGACCGGGCTGGAAGACGCACACAAGCTGCGCCTGGGCAGCCCCTTCGACTACGCCGCGCATGCGCGCCTGTTCGTGCCTGCGCGTTTTCCCAAACCCAACGAGGCCGGCCACCCGGCGGCGGTGGCCGAACTGGCCGCGCGTTGCGCCGCGGCGCTGGGCGGGCGCACTTTCGTGCTGACGACCACCCTGCGCGCGATGCCGCTGGTGGCGGAGATGCTGCGGGCCGGGCTCGACGCCGCGGGTTGCGAACACATCGACGTGCTGGTGCAGGGCCAGCAGCCCAAGCGCGCGCTGTTGCAGCGCTTCGTCGAGCGCCCGGCCTCGGTGCTGGTCGGCTCGCAGAGTTTCTGGGAAGGCATCGACGTGCCGGGCGATGCGCTGCAGTGCGTCTTGATCGACAAGCTGCCGTTCCCGCCGCCCAACGATCCGCTGGTCGAAGCGCGCGTGAAGCGGCTGCAGGCGCGCGGCGAGAGCCCGTTCGAGGCCTGTTTCGTGGCCGAGGCGGCGGTGTCGCTGAAGCAGGGCGCCGGCCGGTTGATCCGCAGCGAGACCGACCGCGGGCTGCTGGTGATCTGCGACCCGCGCATGGCGCGCATGCCCTACGGCAAGCGCCTGCGCGCGGCCCTGCCGCCGATGGGCCTGCTGGCCGAGGAAGACGCTGCGATCGACTGGCTGCGCCACCTGGCGCACGATCACTGAGGCAGCAGGCCCTGTGAGTCGGGCGCGCCCCGGCCTACGAGCGCTTTACCAGAGCTGCCACCAGGCGCGTCGAGCCTGCCGCACGCCTTCGGCACTGAAGCGGCTGTTCGGGAAGTTCTGCTTCAACACGCGCTCGGTGTCGTTGCGCAGCGGCTCCAGCCCCAGGCGCTGGTAGCTTTGCATCATGATGTACAGCGCTTCTTCGTTGGCCGGCGCTTGCGGGTACTCGAGCACGGCCTGCTGCGCACGGTTGGCCGCGGCGAGGAAGGCGCCGCGCCGGAAGTAGTAGCGCGCCACGTGCACCTCGTACTCCGCGAGCGCATTGACGATGTAGTCCATCCGACCGCGGGCTTCGTCGGCATAACGCGATTGCGGGAACAGCGTGACCAGCTGGCGAAACGACTGGTACGCGTCGCGTGAAGCCTGCTGGTCGCGCTCCGACAGGTCTTGCTGCGCGAGCGAACCCAGGATGCCCAGGTTGTCGTTGAAGTTGACCAGACCGCGCAGGTAGTAGGCGTAGTCGAGCGCCGGGCTCGACGGGTGCAGCTTGATGAAGCGGTCGAGCGTGACGAGTGCGGCGGCGCGTTCGGCGGTGCGGTACTGGGCGTAGGCCAGGTCGAGGGTGGCCTGCTGCGCCAGCAGGGTGCCCGCCGCGCGGCCCTCGACGCGTTCGAGCGTCTTGATGGCGCGGTCGTACGAGCCGCTGGCCATGTCGTCCTTGGCGTCTGCATACAATCGCTCGACCGCGGCGTTCGAGTTCGGATCTTCCTTCGGCGTCGAGCTGCAGGCGCCGAGCAACTGCCCCAGGGCCAAGGCGAAGGTCAGTGCCAGCGCCCGGTGAAATCGGATCATGGTGTGCATCGGCCCGCAGGCCCCTGTCGTGAGAGCAGAAATCGAGCGCGATTATAGGGACGGGGATGACGCCGACGTGGCCGAGCCGGGGCCCCTGCCCGAGGCCGAACAGCGTCATTTCCAGGTGCAGCTCGACGAGCATGGCGAGCGCCTGGACAAGTTGCTGGTCGCGCATGCCGACGAGTTTTCCCGCAGCCATCTGCAGGGTCTGGTCGAACGTGGTTGCGTGAAGATCGACGGCGTGCTCGCGAGTTCCTCGTCGCGCCGCGTGCGTGCAGGCCAGGGGGTCGAACTGACGCTCGAGCCGACCGAGGAAAGCCGCGCCTACACCCCCGAGCCGATGGCGCTCGACATCCGCTTCGAGGACGAGCACCTTCTGGTGCTGTGCAAGCCGGCCGGACGGGTGGTGCACCCGGCGCCCGGGAACTGGCGCCACACCTTGTTGAACGGGCTGCTGGCACACCATGCCGCTGCCGCCAGGTTGCCGCGAGCCGGCATCGTGCACCGGCTCGACAAGGACACCTCGGGGCTGATGGTGGTGGCGAAATCGTTGCCGGCGATGACCGCCCTGGTGCGAGCGATTGCCGCGCGCGACGTGCAGCGCGAATACCTGGCCCTGGCTCACGGCGACGTCGGGCATGTGCCGTTCTCGATCGAGGCGCCGGTGGGGCGCGACCCCCAGGTGCGTGTGCGCATGGCGGTGGTGCCGGGCGGCAAGCCTGCGCGCACCGACGTGACGTGGCTCGGCAGTGGCGAAGGCGTCTCGGCCCTGCGTTGTCGGCTGCACAGCGGCCGCACGCACCAGATCCGGGTCCACCTGGCGTCGCGCGGCCATCCGCTGGTGGCCGACGCGTTGTACGGGGGACGGCCCGCGCTGGGCCTGGAGCGCCAGGCCCTGCATGCGACGCGGCTGGCCTTTGCCCACCCGGTGCACGGGCGGGCCTGCGCCTACGAAGCGCCGCTACCCGACGACCTGCGCGTCGCCTGGGAACGTGTGCTGGGTGCAACGCCTTCGGCCCGGTCGGACTAGGCTGCAGCGGAAGCCGCTAGAATCGGCGCGAACCTCGGTGCTGGCCCCAGCCGCCCGGGTCCGCCTGCCCTCACGATGGAAACGCCGCACCGCAGTGCCGCAGTCCCGAGGCGAGCCTGCGATTCCGTTCGAGCGATAGCCGCCGGCGACACCGGCGCCCCACGATCCGCCTATGAATACCCAGGATGCAAAGCGCGTCCTCGAAACCGCACTGATCTGCGCCCAGCAGCCCTTGTCGCTGCATGCGCTGCGTGCGTTGTTCGATGACCGGCTGGGCAACGACACGCTGAAGACCCTGCTCGACGAACTGGTGCAGGACTGGCAGGGCCGTGGCGTCGAGCTGGTGTTGCTGGCCAGCGGCTGGCGCTTCCAGAGTCGTCCCGAAATGCGCGAGTTCCTCGACCGCCTGCACCCCGAAAAGCCGCCGAAGTACTCTCGCGCCGTGCTCGAGACCCTGGCCATCGTGGCCTACCGCCAGCCGGTCACGCGCGGCGACATCGAGGACATCCGCGGGGTGGCGGTCGGCACGCAGATCGTCAAGCAGCTCGAGGATCGAGGCTGGATCGAAGCCATCGGCCACCGCGAAGCCCCGGGCCGGCC
>JAABTC010000177.1 GCA_011390055.1 Burkholderiales bacterium
GCCCCAGGTGGTGAAGAGCGCGCGCGTGATGAAGCAGGCCGTGGCCCACCTGCTGCCCTACATCGAGGAAGAAAAGAAGCTGCTGGTGGCCGGCGGCGGCGAGGCCAAGGCCAAGGGCAAGATCGTCATCGCCACCGTCAAGGGCGACGTGCACGACATCGGCAAGAACATCGTCACGGTGGTCCTTCAGTGCAACAACTTCGAAGTGGTCAACATGGGCGTGATGGTGGCCTGCCAGGACATCCTGGCCAAGGCCAAGGTCGAAGGTGCCGACATCGTCGGCCTGTCGGGCCTGATCACGCCCAGCCTGGAAGAGATGCAGCACGTGGCCGCCGAGATGCAGCGCGACGATTGGTTCCGCATCAAGAAGATTCCCCTGCTGATCGGCGGGGCCACCACCAGCCGGGTGCACACCGCCGTCAAGATTGCGCCGCATTACGAAGGCCCTGTCGTCTACGTGCCCGATGCCTCGCGCAGCGTGGGCGTCTGCAGCGAGCTGCTGAGCGACGGCCGCGCGGCGAAGTACATCGCCGAGCTGAACACCGACTACGCCCGCGTGCGCGAGCAGCATGCGAACAAGAAGGTCGCGAAGCTGGTGCCGCTGGCCCAGGCGCGCGCCAACCCACACATCATCGACTGGGACGCCTACACGCCGCCGGTGCCGCGCTTCATCGGCCGGCGCGAGTTCCGCAACCACGACCTGGCCGAGATCGCCGCGCTGATCGACTGGACGCCGTTCTTCCAGACCTGGGACCTGGCCGGGCGCTTCCCCGAGATCCTGCGCGACGAGGTGGTGGGCCACGAGGCCACCCGCGTCTTCAGCGATGCCAAGCGCATGTTGCAGCGCCTGGTCGAAGGGCGGTGGCTGCAGGCCCACGGCGTGATCGGGCTGTACCCGGCCGCGAGCGTGAACCACGACGACATCGCCTTCTATGCCGACGAAGCGCGCGCCGAGCCGGCCATGGTGTGGCACGGCCTGCGCCTGCAGAGCGAACGCCCGGTCATCGACGGGGTCCAGCGGCCGAACCGTTGCCTGGCCGACTTCGTCGCGCCGCGCGCCTCGGGCAAGCTCGACTACGCCGGCATGTTCGCGGTCAGCATCCAGGGGGTCGAGAAAAAGGAAGCCCAGTTCCTCGCAGACCACGACGATTACGCCGCGATCATGTTGAAGGCCCTGGCGGACCGCTTGGCCGAAGCTTTTGCCGAGCGTCTGCACCAGCGCGTGCGCACCGAGCTGTGGGGCTATGCCAGTGACGAGGTGCTGGACACCGAGGCGCTGGTGGCCGAGCGCTACCGCGGCATCCGGCCGGCCCCGGGTTACCCGGCCTGCCCCGACCACCGCCCCAAGCGCGAGCTGTTCCGCGTGCTCGGCGCCGAGCGCATCGGCATGGGCCTGACCGAAAGCCTGGCCATGACGCCGGCCGCCAGCGTGAGCGGTTTCTACCTGGCCCACCCCGAGGCGGTGTACTTCAACGTCGGCCCGATCGGCGACGACCAGCTGGCCGACTGGGCCGAGCGCAACGCACTCGACGAAGCGCAGGCGCGTCGAGCGTTGGCGCCGCAGCTCGGCTGACGTGGGGATGGCCGCGCCGCTGTGGCAACGCGTGTGGCCCGCGCCGCTGGCCATCGATGGGCGCGAGCGCTTGCGCGTGGTGCTCGGCGCGGCGCTGGGCCTGCTGCTCACGGCCTGGCTGTCCCAAGCCCTGGCCTCTGCGTGGGCGGTGCCCGGCTGGCCCTGGCTCGTCGCGCCGATGGGCGCCACGGCGGTGCTGGTGTTCGTGGTGCCGAGCAGCCCGATGGCCCAGCCTTGGGCCGCGGTGGTCGGCAACACGGTGTCGGCGGCGGTGGGCATCGCCTGCGTGCGCTGGCTGGGGCCGCCGGCGCTGGCCGCCAGCGTGGCCGTGGCCGGCGCGATCGCGCTGATGTTCGCGCTGCGCTGCCTGCACCCGCCCGGGGGAGCGTGCGCCCTGCTGACGGCGTTGGGGGGCGTCGCCGATCCGCGCTTCGTGCTCTTTCCGGTGCTGGTGAACTCGCTGCTGCTGGTCGGCATCGCCTGGGCCTACCACCGGCTGACCCGACGCACGCCGGTCACGCCGCCGGCGCCCGTGGTGCAACGCGACGACGAGGCGGCGGCCCTCAGCGCCGACCTCGACGCAGTGCTGGCCCGCTACAACCGCGTGCTCGACATCCGACGCGAAGACCTCGAGGCCCTGTTGCACGACACCGGGCTGCGCGCCTACCAGCGCAAGCTGGCCGACACACGCTGCAGCGACATCATGTCGAAGCCGCCCATCACGGTGGGCATCGGCACCACGCTCGACGAAGCCACGGCGTTGTTCGGCAAGCGGCGGATCAAGGCCCTGCCGGTGGTCGACGCCGGTGGCGCCGTGGTCGGCATCCTCACGCCGGCCGACCTGCTGCGGGCACCGCCCGGCACGGCCAGCGTCGGTGCGGTGATGACGCGTCGCGTGCGCGTGGCCAACAGCGACCGGCATCTGTCGGAGCTGATTCCGCTGTTCGCGGGCAGCGGCCACCACCACCTGCCGATCGTCGATGCGGGCGGGTGCCTGGTCGGCGTGCTGACACAGTCGGACGTGGTGGCAGCACTGTGCCGGCTCGACGCGCCGGCCGTGTGATCCGGCCGCTCGCGCGCCGCGCGGCGTGTGCTGCAGCGGCGCGAACAGCGTATCGTCAGGGCTTCCCACCCTGCCGGAGATCCTGATGAACCTCACCGCGATCCAGAGGGCCTTGGCCTGCAGCCTCGTGCTGTGCACGGCGCCGGGCTGGGCCGCCGACAAGGCGGCCGTCGTCCAGGGCGTGAAGCTGTCCAGCCTGTGTGGCCAGTGCGCCGTCGTCAACAGCACCCAGGTCGACCGGCGCAAGGGCGACGCCAGCGGCGTCGGGGCGATCGGAGGTGCCGTGGCCGGCGGCGTGATCGGCAACAAGTCCACCGACGGCGGCACGCTCGGCACCGTCGGCGGCGCCGCGGTCGGCGGGCTGCTCGGCAACGAGATTGAAAAGCGCGTCAAGCGCACGAAGGTCTGGGTCACCACGGTGACGTTGAAGGACGGCAGCACCCGTCGCTTCGAGGCAGCTTCGGACCCCGGCTGGAAGGTCGGCAGCGTGGTCGAGGTGGCCGACAACCGGCTCAGGAAGCGCGGCTGAATTAGCGCGGCGAGGCCGCTTCAGAACCCGCGCCGCCATTGCATCGCCTCGGCGATGTGCATCGAGCGGATGCGCTCGCTGCCGGCCAGGTCGGCGATGGTCCGGGCCAGCTTCTGCACCCGGTGCAGCCCACGCCCCGACCAGCCCAGCCGCACCGCTGCGCGCTGCAGCAGGTCGCGGCCGGTCGCGTCGAGCACGCAGTGCTGCTCGAGGTCGGCCACCGGCAGTTCGGCGTTGGTGCCGCCCTGGCGGTCCTGCTGCACACGGCGCGCCGCACCGACGCGGGCGGCGACCACGCTGCTGGCTTCGCCGTCGGGTTCGCCCATCAGCTCGGACGGTGCGACGGCCGGCACGTCGACCTGCATGTCGATGCGGTCGAGCAGCGGCCCCGACAGCTTGCCCTGGTAGCGTGCCACGTGGTCGGGGGTGCAGCGGCAGTTGCGCCCGGTGGCCGCGAAGGCGCCGAGGTAGCCGCAGGGGCACGGATTCATCGCCGCGACGAGTTGGAAGCGTGCCGGAAACGAGGCCTGCCGCGCCGCCCGGGAAATCGTCACCCGGCCGGTCTCGAGCGGTTCGCGCAGCGCCTCGAGCGCAGCCCGCGGCAGTTCGGGCAGTTCGTCGAGGAACAGCACGCCCGCATAGGCGCGCGAGATCTCGCCCGGACGCGGCGGCGAGCCGCCACCGACGAGCGCCGCCGCGGTGGCCGAGTGGTGCGGTGCGCGGAACGGGCGCACCTTCCAGCGCGCCGGGTCGAATGCACTGGCCAGGCTGGCGATCGCAGCGCTCGCCAGCGCCTCGTTGTCGCTCATCGGTGGCAACAGGCCCGGCAGGCGCTGGGCGAGCATCGACTTGCCGGTGCCCGGTGGGCCGACGAACAGCAGGCTGTGGTTGCCCGCCGCGGCGATCTCGAGGGCGCGCTTGGCACCGGCCTGGCCGCGCACGTCGCGCAGGTCGAGTTGCAGGGCCGCGACCAAGGCCGCCACCGGGCGGGCCACCGGCAGCGGCCGTGCAGCGTCGCCCGGCTGCAGTGCGGCCACCACGTCGAGCAGGTGGCGTGCTGACCGCACGTCGACCCCGTCGGCCAGCGCAGCTTCCATGGCGCTGGCCTCGGGCAGCACCAGGGTGCGCGCGCTGCCGTCGTGCCGCACCGCCAACGCCAGGGCCAGCGCCCCGCGCACCGGCCGCAGTTCGCCGGCCAGGCTCAGCTCGCCGGCGAATTCGTGGCGGTCGAGCAGCGCGGCGTCGAGCTGGCCCGCCGCGGCCAGGATGCCCACGGCGATCGGCAGGTCGAAGCGGCCCGACTCCTTCGGCAGGTCGGCCGGCGCGAGGTTGACCGTGATGCGCTTGTTGTTCGGAAAGCCCAGCCCACTGTGGGCCAGGGCCGCACGCACCCGTTCGCGGGCCTCCTTCACCTCGGTGTCGGCCAGGCCGACGAGCGTGAAGCTCGGCAGGCCGTTGGCCAGGTGCACCTCGACCTGGACGGCGGGTGCGTCCAGTCCATCGATCGCGCGGCTGCGCACCACGGCCAGGGTCATCGGGGCGTCTCGGAAAGTGGGTGGAGCGGGAATTCTGGGCGGCGGGCTCGCGGCTGTCGTTCCCCCTTAAGTGGGAACGC
>JAABTC010000178.1 GCA_011390055.1 Burkholderiales bacterium
CCACCGCCCGCGCTGCGCGGGCCCTTGTTCACGATCGTCGAGCTGCCAAGTGGGCTGGGGATGGGGCTGGGCCTGGCCTGGGGCGCGCCGCCACCGGCATGCACCGCGCTGGCCGACGCGATCTGCACCACCTTCCCGAGCTTCCGAGCCTTCGGCATGGCGGTCGCAGTGGCCATGCTGGTCGCGGTGTGGCTGCTGCTCACGCGCACCCGCATCGGGCTGGTGATCCAGGCGGCGCTGACGCATCCCGAGATGGTCCAGGCCCTCGGCCACAACGTGCCGCGCGTGCAGATGCTGGTGTTCGGCGGCGGCACGGCCCTGGCGGGCCTGGCCGGTGTGATCGGCGGCGCCTTGCGGATTACCGAGCCGAGCATGGCGCTGACCGTCGGTGCGGTGGTCTTCGCGGTGATCGTGATCGGCGGCATGGGCTCGCTGGCCGGGGCCTTCGTCGCCTCGGTGGCCCTGGGCCTGATCGAATCGTTCGCGGTCGGCAGCGACCGCTCGCTGGCCGATGTGTTCGCCGCGTTCGGCGCACGACTCTCGCCGCAAAGCTTCGGTTACGCCGTGCTGAGCGTGAAGATCAGCCAGGTGTCGGCGATCCTGCCCTACCTGTTCCTGGTGCTGATCCTGATCTTCCGGCCCAAGGGGCTGCTCGGCACGCGAGACGGCTGATGGACGAGATTGCCGAGGACTGGCGCGCAAAACGCCGGTTTGCGCGCCGCAACCGCGGTCGCTGGACCGTCTGGGGCCTGTACGCGCTGGTCCTGCTGGTGGCGCCGCAGCTGTTCACCAGCAGCCTGGCCTTGACGATGCTGTCGCAGATGGGCATCGCGATCATCGCCTGCCTGGCTTTCAACATCCTGCTCGGGCAGGGCGGCATGCTCAGCTTCGGCCACGCGGCGTACTCGGGTCTCGGGTCCTTCTTCGCCATCCACACGCTGAACCTCATCTCGGCCGGCCAGCTGGCCTTGCCCGTCAGCCTGGTGCCCCTGGTCGGCGGGCTTTTCGGCCTGCTGTTCGCGGCGCTGCTCGGCTACGTCACGACCCAGAAAGCCGGCACGACGTTTGCAATGA
Organism: Burkholderiales bacterium; assembly: GCA_011390055.1. Taxonomy (GTDB): domain Bacteria; phylum Pseudomonadota; class Gammaproteobacteria; order Burkholderiales; family Burkholderiaceae_C; genus CADEEN01. The sequence continues at coordinate 1,075 of JAABTC010000178.1, forward strand.
TCACGCTGGGGGTCGGCGAGCTGGTCTGGGCCATGTCCTTGATGTTTCCCGGCTTCTTCGGCGGCGAGGGCGGCATCAGCGGCAACCGCGTCGCAGGAGCGCCGCTGCTGGGCATCACCTTCGGCCCGCAGATCCAGCTCTACCACCTGATCGCGCTGTACACCTTCGTCTGCACCGCGCTGATGTTCGCGCTGACCCGCACGCCGCTCGGGCGCATGCTCAATGCCGTGCGCGACAACCCCGAGCGCGTGGCCTTCATCGGCTACAGCACCCAGCATGTGCGCTACCTGGCCTTCATGGCCTCGGGCCTGTTCATGGGCATCTCGGGGGGCTTGGCCGCGCTCAACTTCGAGATCGTCACGGCCGAAGTCGTCGGCGCGGCGCGCTCGGGCGCGTACCTGCTGTTCACCTTCCTCGGCGGGGCGGTGTTCTTCTTCGGTCCGATCATCGGCGCGGTGCTGATGGTGCTGGCGCTCGTGCTGCTGTCGGAGTGGACCCAGGCCTGGTTGTTGTACCTGGGCCTGGTCTTCGTGTTCATGGTCTTGTACGCGCCGGGCGGCGTGGCGAGCCTGGTCATGATGAATCTGAGGCTGGCTTCGTTCGGCAAGCTGCACCAGCTGGCTGTCAGCTACCTGGCGCTGGGGCTGGCCGCGTGGGTGGTGTTGGCCGGCGCCGGCGCCCTGGTCGAGATGACGTACCACCTGCAGCTCAATGCCGCGCTCGGCCCGCGCATGCGCTTCATGGGGCTGTCGCTCGACGCGCAGGCGCTCGACACCTGGATCTTCGCGGCCGTCGTGCTGGCCGTGGGCCTCGGCTTGTTCCGCCTGGCGCGGCGTGCCTTCGTCGGCCGTTGGAACGCGGTCCAGCACGAGATCGAACAAGAGACCGGCGCACGCGGAGCGCGGCCATGACGCCCGCGCTCGAGCTGCGCAACGTGCACAAGAGCTTCGGCAAGACCGAGGTCATCCGCGGCACGACGCTGGCGGTGAAGCCGGGCGAGCGCGTCGCGATCATCGGCCCCAACGGGGCCGGCAAGAGCACGCTGTTCAACCTCATCAGCGGACGCTTCGGCGCGTCGTCCGGCGAGATCCTCCTGCACGGCCACAAGATCGACGGCCTGCCGCCCTACGAAATCAACCGCCTGGGCCTCGCCCGCAGCTTCCAGGTCAGCAACCTGTTCGTGCGCTTGTCGGTGTTCGAGAACGTCCGCTGCGCGGTGCTCTGGCACCTGGGCTACCGGTACGCGTTCTGGCGTTTCCTGGCCGACCTGCGCGACGCCAACGAGCGCACCGAGCACGTGCTCGAGATCATCGGCCTCACGCGGTGCCGCGACGTGCTGGCCATGAACCTCAGCTATGCCGAGCAGCGCGCGCTCGAGATCGGCATCACCATCGCCGGCGGCTCCCAGGTGATCCTGCTCGACGAGCCCACGGCCGGCATGAGCCAGAGCGAGACCCGGCGTTTCGTCGAACTGATCCGCCAGGTCACGGTGGGCAAGACCTTGCTGACGGTCGAGCACGACATGGGTGTGGTCTTCGGGCTGGCCGACCGGATCGCCGTGCTGGTCTACGGCCAGGTGATCGCCTTCGACACACCCGACGCGGTGCGCGCGAATCCGCGCGTGCAGCAGGCCTACCTGGGGTCGGTGCTCGCCGAGGGGCAGGCCCCATGCTGAAGCTCGTCGACGTGCATGCGTTCTACGGCAAGAGCCACGTGCTGCACGGTGTCAACCTGACCGTGCAGGGCGGCGAGATCGTGGCCCTGCTCGGGCGCAACGGCGCGGGCCGATCAACGACCGTCAAGACCATCATGGGCCTGGTCGAGGGGCGCGGCAGCGTCGAATGGCGCGGCCAGCCCATCCTCGGCCGCCCGGCCTTCGAGATCGCGCAAGCCGGCATCGGCTACGTGCCCGAGAACCGCGAGATCTTCCCCTCGCTCTCGGTGCACCAGAACCTGGTGCTCGGCCAGAAACGGGTCCAGGCCAACCCGCGCTGGAGCTTCGACGCCATGTACGCGCTGTTCCCGCGCTTGAAGGAGCGCCAGCACACCGAGGCGGGCGTGCTCTCGGGCGGCGAGCAGCAGATGCTGACGCTGTGCCGCACGCTGATGGGCGATCCGGCGCTGATCCTGATCGACGAGCCGACCGAAGGCCTGGCGCCGCAGATCGTCGAGCTGGTCGCCGGGTTCCTGCACGAGCTGCGGCGCCGCGGCATCTCGGTGTTGCTTGTGGAGCAGAAGCTGACGATCGCGCTCGAGGTCGCCGACCGCTGCCTCGTGATGGGGCATGGGCAGATCGTCTTCGAGGGCACGCCGGCCGAGCTGCGTGCGAACGCGGTGGTGCGCAAGGAGTGGCTGGAGGTGTGACGGCAGACCGAGCCGTCGCGTGCCAACCCTAGAATCGAACGGCGGCTCGTTCCGCCTGAAGGATCTCCACCATGACCGCCCGTTACCAGGTGCGCGGCAACGTCGCCGTCATCACGCTCGACAACCCGCCTGTCAACGGCCTGGGCCATGCGACCCGGCAGGCGATCGCCGACGGGCTCGAGCGTGCGCAGGCCGACGCGGCGGTGCGCGCGATCGTGATCACCGGCGCCGGCAAGGCTTTTTCGGGCGGTGCCGACATCAAGGAATTCGGCACGCCGAAAGCGGTCGCCGAGCCGCACCTCGGCACCGTGATCCGCCTGCTCGAAGCCTGCAGCAAGCCGGTGGTGGCGGCGATCCACAGCGTGGCGATGGGCGGCGGGCTCGAGCTCGCGCTGGGCTGCCATTACCGGGTTGCGTCGCCCCGTGCAAGCATCGCGCTGCCCGAGGTCAAGCTCGGCCTGCTGCCTGGCGCCGGGGGTACGCAGCGGCTGCCACGCGTGCTCGGCGTCGAGACCGCGCTGAACATGATCGTCAGTGGCGAGGCGGTGAAGAGCGACGTGCTTGCGGGCATGCCGGGGCAGAAGTTGTTCGACCGACTCATCGAGGGCGACCTGGTCGAAGGTGCGGCCGCGCTGGCGATCGAGAACGCCGAAGCGCTCGGCGTCGGCGGCCGGTTGCCGCTGGTGCGCGACCTGAAGGCCACGCATCCGAATGCCGACGCCTACTTCCAGTTCGCCCGCAACACCGTCAAGGCGATGGCGAAGAACTTTCCGGCGCCCGCACGCTGCGTCGATTGCGTCGAGCAGGCGGTCAAGGCGGCGCGCTTCGACGACGGCCTGGCCTACGAACGCGAGGCCTTCGTCGCGCTGATGGGGACGCCCGAGAGCAAGGCGCTGCGCCACGCCTTCTTCGGCGAGCGCGCGGCCAGCAAGATCGCCGACGTGCCCGAGGGCACGCCGCAGCGCGCGGTTCACAAGGTGGCGGTCATCGGTGCCGGCACGATGGGCGGCGGCATCGCGATGAACTTCCTCAACGCCGGCCTGCCCGTGACGCTGCTCGAAACGAAGCAGGAAGCGCTGGACCGCGGCGTCGCGACGATCCGCAAGAACTACGAGGCGCAGGTGAAGAAGGGCAAGTCGACGCAGGACAAGGTCGAGGGTCGCATGGCCTTGCTGACACCCACGCTGGCCTACGCCGACCTGCAGGACGCCGACCTCGTCGTCGAGGCGGTGTTCGAGGAGATGGGTGTGAAGGCGCAGGTCTTCAAGACGCTCGACGAAGTGATGAAGCCCGGCGCGATCCTGGCC
>JAABTC010000179.1 GCA_011390055.1 Burkholderiales bacterium
AGGCGTAGCGCCAGGCGTTGTTCAGGTCGGCGGCCTGCCAGTCCATCCACTGTTCGACGCGGGCCCGCTCGCGCGGGCCACCCGGCAGCAAATCGGTGCGGCGCTCGCGCGCAGCGAGGTAGCGGCAGATGGTGTTCGACTCCCACAGCACGAAGTCGTCGTCGACCAGCACCGGCACGAGCGCGTTCGGATTCAGCGCCACGAATTCGGGCGAGCCGGTGGAGCGAAAGCCCAGACCCCAATCTTCACGTTCGACAGGCAAGCCCAACTCGTCGCAGGTCCAGAGCACCTTGCGAACGTTGATCGAAGAGACGCGGCCGAGGATGCGCAACATGCTCCGGATCATAAGCAGGTCGGGTCAGGCCCGAGGCGCCGCCCTCGGCCCGCGGCTACAGTGCCCCAACCCCACGGCTGGAGATACCGCCATGCAACGCCGCCACCTCATCGTCCACAGCGCCGCCAGCGCGGCCGCGCTTGCCCTGCCGGCGCTCGTGCGCGCGCAGGCGCTCGAAAAGCCCAAGACGACGATCGCCGTCGGCGGCAAGAACCTGCTGTACTACCTGCCGCTGACGATCGCCGAGCAGCGCGGCTACTTCAAGGCCGAGGGCCTGGACGTCACCATCGTCGACTTCGCCGGCGGCGCGCGCGCGTTGCAAGCGGTGGTGGGCGGCAGTGCCGACGTGGTCAGCGGCGCCTTCGAGCACACCGTGAACATGCAGCACAAGGGCCAGCGCATGCGTGCCTTCGTGCTGCAGGGCCGCGCGCCGATGATCGTGCTGGGGGTCAACCCGAAGACGATGGCCGGCTTCAAGACCGTCGCCGACCTGAAGGGCAAGAAGATCGGCGTCACGGCGCCGGGCTCGTCGACCAACGTGATGGTCAACTTCATCCTGGCCAAGGCGGGGCTCAAGCCCAGCGACGTCAGCATCGTCGGCGTGGGTGCCGCCCAAGGCGCGGTGGCGGCCATGCGTGCCGGTCAGATCGATGCGATCAGCAACCTCGACCCGGTGATCACCTTGCTGCAGCGCTCGGGTGACCTGAAGATCGTTTCCGACACGCGCATCCTGGCCGAGGCCGAGAAGGTCTTCGGCGGCCCGATGCCGGCCGGTTGCCTGTACGCGCCGCAGACCTTCATCGACAAGAACCCTGCCACGACGCAGGCCCTGGCCAACGCGATGGTGCGCGCCAACAAGTGGATCCAGGCCGCCGGGCCGGCCGAGATCATCACCGCGGTGCCGGAGGCCTACCTGCTCGGCGACCGTGCGGTCTACATCGATGCGTTCCTGGCCGCCAAGGGCGCGTTGTCGGCCGACGGGATGTTCCCGGAGAAGGGGCCCGAAACGGCTTTCCGTGCGCTGGCCTCGATCGATGCCGAGATCGCGGCGGCCAAGCTCGACCTGGGTGCGGTGTTCACGAACGAGTTCGTGAAGAAGGCGAACGCGAAGTACCCACGCGGCTGACGTCGGGGCGGCCGGGTATTACACTTGCTCCATCGACCGCCCGGGAGCAAGAAGTGAACACCGCTACCCTGTCGTCCAAATTCCAGATCTCGGTGCCCAAGGAGGTGCGCGATGCCTTGGGTTTGAAGCCAGGGCAGAAGCTGGCGTTCATCAACACCGGCACCGGTATACGCTTGGTTCCGCAGCCCACGATCCTGGATCTCGTGGGCATTGCGCGTGGCGCCAACACCGATGGCGTGCGTGATCGCGACGACCGCCTGGATCGTCTGCCGAAGGCCAAGGCGCTTCGCAAACCTCGCAAGCCGTGAAGCTGGCCGACACCTGCGTGTGGGTCGAGCTGCTCGCCGACACGCCCACGGGCAGGCGCTATCGCAAGCTGTTCGAAACGCCCGAGGAGGTGCTGTTGCCGACCCTCGTGCTGTTCGAGCTGCGCCGCTGGGCCTTGCGCGAACTGGGCGACGATGAGGCCGACCGCATCGTGGCGGCCACACGCAATGCGCACACCGTGCCGCTGGGCGAACCCGCGGCCTTGTTGGCGGCCGAGCTGACGGTGCGGCACAAGCTGCCCGCGCTCGACGCGCTGATCTACGCAACGGCGCTGCACCATGGCGCCACGCTGGTCACCTGCGACGCCCACTTCGAGTCCTTGCCCGGTGTCGAATACCGGGCCAAGGCTGCGGCGTGAACACAACGCCGTTGCATTCACCGCCCGCCCTGTCGCTCCAAGGCGTCGCCTGCACCTTCGCCAGCCGCGACGACCCGAGCCAGCGCTACACCGCCGTGCAGGACGTGACGCTCAGCGTCGGCGCGGGCGAGTTCGTCGCGGTGGTCGGTCCGACCGGCTGCGGCAAGAGCACCCTGCTCAACGTCGCGGCCGGGCTGCTCGCGCCGAGCGTCGGCACAGTCGAGGTGTTCGGTGCGCCGCTCAACGGCCTGAACACCCGCGCCGGCTACATGTTCCAGGCCGACAGCCTGATGCCCTGGCGCACCGCGCAGCAGAACGTCATGGCTGGCTTCGAGTTTCGCGGCATGCCTTTGCCCGAGGCGCGCCGGCAGGCGGACGCCTGGTTGAAGCGCGTGGGGCTCGGCGGCTTCGGCAACCGCTACCCGCACCAGTTGTCGGGCGGCATGCGCAAGCGCACCTCGCTGGCGCAGACGCTGGCGCTCGACCCCGACATCATCCTGATGGACGAACCGTTTTCCGCGCTCGACATCCAGACCCGGCAGTTGATGGAGAACGAACTGCTTTCGCTGTGGTCGGCCAAGAAGAAGGCGGTGCTCTTCATCACCCACGATCTGGATGAAGCCATCGCCTTGAGCGACAGCGTGGTGGTGATGAGTGCCGGCCCGGCCTCGCGGCCGATCGGCGCTTTCGAGGTCGACCTCGCGCGGCCGCGCGACGTGGCCGAGATCAAGACCAACCCGCGCTTCATCGAACTGCACGCCGCCATCTGGGCCGTGCTGCGCGACGAGGTGCTCAAGGGCTACGCGCAGCAGTTGCAGTTGGTGTCGGCATGAAGCGCGCGCCGACCAGCCTGCGCCACGTCCGTGTCTGGCAGATCGCGCTGCTGGTGTCGGTGTTCCTGTTCTGGCATGTGATGACGAAGCCGGGGCTGGTGCCGCCGCTGTTCTTCGACAACGATCGCCAGGCGGCCTTCTTCTTCGGCGAGCCGTTGAAGATCTTTTCGCGTGTCTGGGTCTGGTTCGTTCGCGACGGCGACATCTACCGTCACCTGGCGGTCACGCTGACCGAAACCCTGCTGGCCTTCGGCATCGGCTCGGTGCTCGGGCTGGCCACCGGCTTGTGGCTGGCGCTGTCGCCGACGGCCAGCGCCATCCTCGAGCCCTACATCACGGCGCTGAACTCGATGCCCCGGATCATCCTGGCGCCGATCTTCGCGGTCTGGTTCGGCCTGGGCATCGCCTCGAAGGTGGCGCTGGGTGTCACCCTGGTCTTCTTCATCGTCTTCTTCAACGTCTACCAGGGCGTGAAGGAAGTGAGCCCGGTGGTGCTGGCCAATGCGCGCATGCTTGGGGCGAACCAGAAGCAGCTGCTGCGGCATGTCTACCTGCCGAGCGCGACGAGCTGGGTCTTCAGCTCGCTGCACACCAGCGTCGGCCTGGCCTTCGTCGGTGCCGTCGTCGGCGAGTACCTCGGGTCGAGCCAGGGCGTGGGCTACCTGATCCTGCAGGCCGAAGGCACCTTCGACATCAACACGGTGATGGCCGGTATTCTGGTGCTGACCGGGTTCGCGCTGCTGCTCGACATGCTGGTGGGTCGCATCGAGCGCAGCCTCATGAAATGGCAGCCGCGCGAGGCGCAGACCGAGAGGCTCTGACGCACTTTCTCGAATTCTTTCTTTCCCAGGAGCGACCCAACATGGCCAGCAAGGATTTCGATTCGATGGAGGATAGCAACCGCTCCGCGAACCTCAGCATCCACGAGGTGAGCGACCCCGCGCGCCGCACGGTGCTCCGAGGCGGGCTGGGCCTGGTAGCCACGTCCCTGTATGCGCCCTTCGTGGCCGGCTGTGCCACGCCGGCCACGCGCCCGGCGTCCCCACCCATCCGCCCGGCGATCGGCTTCAAGGGCATCCCGGTCGATGCGAGCGACAGGCTGGTGGTGCCCGAGGGCTACATCGCCAGCGTGATCGCGGCCTGGGGCGAGCCGGTCGGCATGCCCGGCAACATGCCGGCCTGGAAGGGCGACGGCTCGCACACGAGTTCGGAGCAGGCCGTGCAGATGGGCATGCACCACGACGGCATCGACTTCTTCCCGCTCAATGGCAACAGCAGCACACGCGGCCTGCTGGCGATGAACCACGAGTACACCGACGACGGCCTGCTGCACACCGGCGGCATGAGCCACTGGAGCGCCGAGAAAGTGAAGAAGGCGCAGGCCGCGCACGGCATCGCGGTGATCGAGGTGGCGCGCCAGGGCGACGGTGCGTGGGACATGGTGCGACCGAGCCGGTACGCGCGCCGATTCACCGCCAACACACCCTTTGCCATCGGGGGGCCCTGTGCCGGCCATTCGATGATGAAGACCGCCGCCGACCCCGAGGGCAAGCTCGCACTCGGCACCTTCAACAACTGCGCCTCGAGCATGACGCCGTGGGGCACCTACCTGTCGGGCGAAGAGAACTGGATGGGCTACTTCGCCTGCGGCGACAACCCATCGGCGCATCACAAGCGCTGGGGTGCCCGCAAGGAAGGGTTCTACCGCTGGCCAGAATTCGACGAGCGCTTCGATGCGGTGAAGAACCCG
>JAABTC010000180.1 GCA_011390055.1 Burkholderiales bacterium
CATGGAGCCGGGCCTGATGCTGCCGGTCGTGATCACGGCCTTCGCCGACAAGAGCTTCACGTTCATCCTGAAGACACCGCCCGCCACGGTGCTGATCAAGAAGGCGATCAAACTCGAGAAGGGCTCGGCCAAGCCGCACATCGACAAGGTCGGCAAGCTCACGCGCGAGCAGGTCGAGGAGATCGCCAAGATGAAGATGAAGGACCTGAACGCCGCCAGCCTCGACGCTGCGGTGAGGATCATCGCCGGCTCGGCACGCTCGATGGGCGTGACGGTCGAGGGAGTCTGAGCATGACCAAGCTGACCAAGAAAGCCAAGACCCAGGTGGGCAAGGTCGACAGCCTGAAGCTGTACCCGGTGGCCGATGCACTGACGCTGGTGAAACAGTTCGCCACCGCCAAGTTCGACGAATCGATCGACGTGGCGGTGCAACTCGGCATCGATGCGAAGAAGTCGGACCAGGTGGTGCGCGGCGCCGTCGTGATGCCCAACGGCACCGGCAAGACCAAGCGTGTGGCGGTGTTCGCGCAGGGCGCCAAGGCCGAGGAGGCCAAGGCCGCCGGTGCCGACATCGTCGGCATGGAAGATCTGGCCGCCGAGATCAAGGCGGGCAAGATGGACTTCGATGTGGTCATTGCGTCCCCCGATACCATGCGCGTGGTCGGCACGCTCGGCCAGGTGCTGGGCCCGCGTGGCTTGATGCCCAACCCGAAGGTCGGCACGGTCACGGCCGATGTGGCGCAAGCCGTTCGCAACGCCAAGGCCGGCCAGGTGCAGTTCCGGGTCGACAAGGCGGGCATCGTGCACGCCACGATCGGGCGCCGCAGCTTCGACGACGAGAAGCTGCACGGCAACCTGCAGGCGCTGATCGATGCATTGAACAAGGCCAAGCCGGCATCGAGCAAGGGCATCTACCTGAAGAAGGTGGCGTTGTCTTCGACGATGGGGGTCGGGGCCCGCGTGGACGTGGCGACGATTGCCGCCGCGCCGGCCCAGGCTTGAATTTATAGGGTTTGAAGGATTGGTGGGCTGCAGGCGGGCAACCGTTGGCAGGCCGTCAAAGACCGCTGGCGGGGTGTGAAGCCCCTTAAGCAAGGACGAATGTTCGCAAGGACGAAGTTCGAAGCCAGCGCAGATGGCGTCCCGCTGTCGAAGAAGCCGAAGGGTTTTCGGATGACGGCAAGGTCGCTGGGTGTGTCGAACGGTCGCAAGGCCATGAGACACGTTTTTGAAGTGAGGAGCAGACCTTGAGTCTCAATCGCAACGAGAAAGAAGCCGTCGTGACGGATGTGAGCGCGCAAGTCGCACGCTCGCAGACGCTGGCGCTGGCCGAGTACCGTGGCCTCACCGTGGAACACATGAACAAGCTGCGCGTCGACGCGCGAGCCAAGGGTGTCTATCTTCACGTGCTGAAGAACTCCCTGGCCCGCCGCGCTGTTGCCGGTACCCCGTTCGAGTGCGCCGCGGAAGCCATGTCCGGCCCGCTGATCTATGGTTTTTCGCAGGACGCTGTCGCCGCGGCCAAAGTCATCGCAGACTTTGCCAAGGGCAACGACAAGCTGATCATCAAGGCGGGTGCCTACGCAGGCAAAGCCCTGGACGCGAACGGCGTGAAAGCGCTGGCCGCGATCCCGAGCAAGGAAGTCCTGCTGGCCCAACTGCTCGGCTTGATGCAGTCGCCGATCTCGCGCCTGGCGCGGGTGGTCGCGGCCATCGCCGAAAAGAAGGGTGGTGGCGCCGAAGAAGCGCCCGCCGCGGCCGAAGCTGAAGCGGCCCCGGCTGCCGCCTGAACGATCACGTCCCAAACCACTCTATTGAAATCGAGGAAACCCAAATGGCATTCGACAAAGACGCATTCATGACCGCACTGGACAGCATGTCCGTGATGGAGCTCAACGACCTGGTCAAGGCGATCGAAGAGAAGTTCGGCGTGTCCGCCGCTGCGATGGCCGCTCCGGCTGGCGCGGGCGCTGGCGCAGCCGCAGCGGTCGTCGAAGAGAAGACCGAATTCAACGTGATGCTGCTGGAAGCCGGCGCCAACAAGGTGCAGGTCATCAAGGCCGTGCGCGAACTGACGGGCTTGGGCCTGAAGGAAGCCAAGGATTTGGTCGACGGCGCTCCGAAGCCCGTCAAGGAAGCCATTCCCAAGGCCGATGCCGACGCCGCGCTGAAGAAGCTGGTCGACGCTGGCGCCAAAGCGGAAATCAAGTAGGGCCGTTGGCCAGCCCGTTCACCCTGAGGTATCGAAGGGTCGGCGGGCTGGCGCAGGGCTTCGATACCTCAGCCTGAACGGTGTTTGCACCGTCTGGGCTGCGACGAGATCAGCGCAAAGCCTTCGGGTTTTGCAGTGTTCTCTGATCCGACTGCAGAGAACGGGTTTGGCCGGACGGGGGTGCAATGCCCCGGTTGTCAGCCAGCGGCAGGTAGTGGCCTGCCACCAAGCCATCGGGCGCAATGCCCGAGCAGCCAGTCGCCGATGAACGCGGGCTGGGCCGGCACGCGTTCTCGACCACGGAGTGTTCAATGGCGCAAGCATCCTCCCCGACCTACAGCTACACCGAGCGCAAGCGGATTCGCAAGAGCTTCGGCAAGCGCGAGAGTGTTCTGAACGTCCCCTACCTGCTGACCATGCAGAGGGAGTCTTACGTCGCGTTCCTGCAAAAGGACGTGCCGCCCGCCAAACGCAAACCCGAGGGTTTGCAGGCCGCGTTTCTCTCCGCCTTCCCGATCGTGTCGCACAACGGCTACGTGGAGATGAAGTTCATCGAGTTCAACATGGCCAAGCCGGCCTTCGACACGCGCGAGTGTCAGCAACGCGGCTTGACCTATGCAGCGGCGGTTCGCGCCAAGCTGCAGATGATCATCTACGACCGTGAGTCGGCGCAGGCCAAGACGGTCAAGGAGATCAAGGAGCAGGAGGTCTACATGGGCGAAGTTCCGCTCATGACCGACTACGGCTCTTTCATCATCAACGGCACCGAGCGCGTGATCGTCTCGCAGCTGCACCGCAGCCCGGGCGTGTTCTTCGAACACGACAAGGGCAAGACGCACTCGAGCGGCAAGCTGCTGTTTTCGGCACGCATCATCCCGTACCGCGGTTCGTGGCTCGATTTCGAGTTCGACCCCAAGGACATCCTGTACTTCCGCGTCGACCGTCGGCGCAAGATGCCGGTGACGATCCTGCTGAAGGCCATCGGCCTCAGCCCGGAGTCGATCCTGGCGAACTTCTTCGTCTTCGACCAGTTCCGCTTGATGGACACCGGCGCGCAGCTCGAATTCGTGCCCGAGCGCCTGAAGGGCGAGATCGCCCGCTTCGACATCACCGACAAGAACGGTAATGTCGTGGTCGAGAAGGACAAGCGCATCACGGCGCGCCATGTGCGCACGCTCGAGCAAACCGAGACGACCTTCATCAGCGTGCCGGAAGACTTCCTGGCTGGCCGCATCCTGGCCCGCAACATGGTCGACGCCGACACCGGCGAGATCGTGGCCAAGGCCAACGACGAGCTGACCGAAGCGTTGCTGAAGAAGCTGCGCCAGGCGGGCATCAAGGAGATGCAGTGCCTGTACACCAACGAGCTCGACGAAGGCGCGTACATCAGCCAGACCCTGGCGGCTGACGAGACCGCCGACGAGCTCGCGGCGCGCGTGGCCATCTACCGCATGATGCGTCCCGGCGAACCGCCGACCGAAGACGCGGTACAGGCCCTGTTCCAGCGCCTGTTCTACAACGGCGACAGCTACGACCTTTCCCGCGTCGGACGCATGAAGTTCAACGCCCGCGTTGGACGCGACTCGGCCGAAGGCTCGATGACGCTGTCCAACGAGGACATCCTGGACGTCGTCAAGATCCTGGTCGAGCTGCGCAACGGCCGTGGCGAGGTCGATGACATCGACCACCTGGGCAACCGCCGCGTGCGTTGTGTCGGCGAACTCGCCGAGAACCAGTACCGCAGCGGTCTGGCGCGCATCGAGAAGGCTGTCAAGGAGCGCCTCGGCCAGGCCGAGACCGAAGCGCTGATGCCGCACGACCTGATCAACAGCAAGCCGATCTCGGCCGCGTTGAAGGAGTTCTTCGGTGCGAGCCAGCTCTCGCAGTTCATGGACCAGACCAACCCGCTGTCGGAGATCACGCACAAGCGGCGCGTCTCGGCCCTGGGCCCGGGCGGTCTGACGCGCGAGCGCGCCGGCTTCGAGGTGCGCGACGTGCACCCGACGCACTACGGACGCGTTTGCCCGATCGAAACGCCGGAAGGCCCGAACATCGGCCTGATCAATTCGCTCGCGCTGTACGCACAGCTCAACGAATACGGCTTCCTCGAGACGCCGTACCGGCGCGTGGCCGACGGCAAGGTGTCGATGGACATCGACTACCTGTCGGCCATCCAGGAGGGCAAGTACGTCATCGCCCAGGCCAATGCCACGCTCGACAAGGACGGCAAGCTGACCGACGAATTGGTCAGCGCCCGGGAGAACGGCGAATCGGTGCTGACCTCGCCTGAGCGCATCCAGTACATGGACGTGGCGCCGACGCAGATCGTCTCGGTAGCCGCCTCGCTGGTTCCGTTCCTCGAGCACGACGATGCGAACCGTGCCTTGATGGGCGCCAACATGCAGCGCCAGGCCGTGCCGACGCTGCGCCCCGAGAAGGCATTCGTCGGCACGGGTGTGGAGCGCGTGGCCGCCAAGGACAGCGGCACCGTGGTGGCCT
>JAABTC010000181.1 GCA_011390055.1 Burkholderiales bacterium
TGGCCGAACAGTACGTGCGCGACGCCGACAGTTGCGGCGCCATGCACGAAGCCGAGGGCATCGGCGTGCATCCGCTGAAGCTGGCCTTCGGCTACCTGCGCGCAGCGCGCGCACTCGGCGTCAAGGTCCATCCGGCGAGCCCCGTGCTCGGCGTCGAAACCCGCCACGGCGTTCACCACGTCAAGACGCCGAACGGCACGGTCCGTGCACGCGCAGTGGCCTTCGCCACCGGCGGATACACCTCGAACGGGCTGCATCCGAGCCTGGACGACAAGATCATGCCGATCCTGTCGAACTCGCTGGTCACGCGGCCGCTCAGCCCGGCCGAACTCGAAGCGACCAACTTCCGCACGACCCAGGTCATCACCGACACCCGCACGCTGCGCTTCTACTACCGCCGCCTGCCCGACAACCGGGTGCAGATCGGCAGCCGCAGCGCGATCACCGGCGCCGATGCGCCGCACCCGCGGCACATGGCCGTGCTCGTGAAGGGGCTTGAGCGCAAGTTCCCGGCCTTGAAGGGCATCGAGGTCGAGCACTCGTGGTGGGGCTGGGTCGACGTCAGCCACGACATGATGCCGCGCATCACCCAGCCCGACCCGAGGCAGACGGTGTTCTACGCACTCGGCTACGGCGGCAACGGCGTCTCGTTCTCGGCCCATGCCGGGCGCCGCATGGCCGAGCGGATCGCCGGCAAGCGAGACAAGGTCTTCGAGCTGCCGATCTACAACTCGCCGCTCGAGTACCCGAACCTCTTCAACCGCGTTCGCTCGCCGGCCTTCGCACCGTTCCGCCGGTTCGGTCAACGGGCGCTGTACCGCTGGTACGCGCTGCGCGACGAAGTGTTCTGAGCCTGGGCCGGCGCGAGCCGGCGTCAGCACCAACAGCAATCGAAGTTCATTCCTCGAGTGCCTGGTGCTGATGTACAAACCGCCTTTGATGCCACATTGAACTCATGGGATGAGCGCCACGTTCGAACAAGTCTCGGCAGCCATCGCTGCGCTCGACGCGCAGCGCATGGTGCTTGGCGACGTCGTGGTCGAGACCGCGTTGGCCCCGCTGCGGCGACAGCTCGCAGAGTTGCGTGCGAACGACCGCCACAAGAACCAGCAACTGAAGCAGGTTTCAGTCGTGTTTGTCGATGTGGTCGGTTCGACGGCCATCGGCCAAACTCTCGGGCCCGAAGAAATTCACGCGCTGATGGACGGCGCGCTCGAGCGCTTTACCACGGTGGTGGAGTCGCTTCACGGCCGCGTGTTGCAGTACACCGGTGACGGCATGCTGGCGGCCTTCGGCTCCGAGGAGGTCGGCGAAGACGACGTCGAGCATGCGATTCGTGCCGGCCTGGCCATCATTGAAGATGCCCAGGGTCAGGCGCCGAAAATGCGGCGGCTCTACGGCGTGCCGGACTTCAACGTGCGTGCCGGCGTGCACACGGGCACTGTGCTCCTGGGGGGCGGTGTGGATGCCGATGGCAGCATCCGTGGCGCGACCGTGAACGTCGCGGCTCGAATGGAACAGAGCGCGCCGCCGGGGCGCCTGCGCATCAGCTACGACAGCTACCGCCACGTGAAGGGCCTGTTCGAAGTTACCGAGCAGGCCCCGATCGCCCTGAAGGGCGTCGAGCAGCCGATGCGCAGCTTCTTGGTCGACCGCGCCAAGCCTAGAGTGTTTCGTGTTGCCAATCGAGGCATCGAGGGCGTGAACACGCGCATGGTCGGCCGCGAAGCTGAACTCGGCGCCGTGTCCGCGGCCTTCGAATTCGTTGCCGCCTCCGGCAGTGCGCGTGCTATCACGATCGTCGGCGATGCAGGCATCGGCAAGAGCAGGCTGCTCGCCGAGTTTCAGGACACGCTGACCATGCAGACCTGCTGGCTGCTGCTCGCTCGCGCGCACCCACGCAGCGCGCTCGAGCCCTATGGCTTGTTGCGCGAAATGTTGTCTGGTCAGTTCCAGTTCAGTGAACGCGACCCTGCTGCCGACGCGCGCCAGAAGCTGACCGACGGCCTCGCGCGGCTGTTTCCCGACGAGGGCGAGGCGCCCATCCATCTGCTGGGCCATCTGATCGGCCTGGACTTCTCCACCAGTCCTCACGTCGAGGCACTGCTTGGCGACGAGCGGCAGTTCACCGAGCAGGCCTTTGCAGCCGGCGCCTTGTGCCTGCGTCGCCTGGGGCAAAACAAGGCCGTGGTGATGGTGCTGGACGACCTGCACTGGGCCGACGTGGGCTCGATCGACTTCTTCCGCCACATCTTGCGCAGCAACCGGGACATGCCACTGTTGACCTTGATGCTGACCCGCCCGACGCTGTTCGAGCAGCACGCCGACTGGTGCGAAGGCGAGGCTCACCACACGCGTCTCGACCTGGGGCTGTTGGACAAGACCTTCAGCCAAGAGCTTGCAGAGGTGCTGCTGCAGCGCATGGACGAGGTGCCGGACGCCCTGCGTGCGCTGCTCACCGGAAGCGCCGAGGGCAACCCTTTCTACATGGAAGAGTTGGTCAAGATGCTCATCGACGACGGTGTGATCGTGGCCGAACCGGACAGCTGGCGCGTTTCACCCGACAAGCTGCTGACCGCGCATGTCCCTGCGACGCTCCTGGGCGTGCTGCAAGCGCGTCTCGACGCCTTGGCACCCGATGAGCGTCTGGCACTGCAACAGGCTGCGGTCGTCGGACATGAGTTCTGGCACCAAGCTCTGGCTGCGGTCAACCCGAACGCCGTCGACGCGCTGCCCGCGCTGCTTCGCAAGCAGTTGGTCGTGCGCCGCGATACGTCCACCGACATCGACACTCGCGAATACGCCTTTCAGCACAACCTGCTTCACCAGGTCGCCTACGACAGCGTGCTCAAAGGGCCCCGGCAGGCTGCACACGCCCGTGCGGGGCAGTTCTGGAGCACGCGCGCCGAGGTTGCCAATCCCGGCGACGTCTCTCCGGCCTCGTGCCAGGCGCTCGCGGAGGCGAGCTACCACCGATGCAAGGCCGACGCCGCGGCCTACGCGAACTGGTTCGACGGGCAGTTCTCCAACTACCTGAACGCCTACGCTGCACAAGCGCTCGGACCGCTGGCCGAACGATTGATCGACATCTGTGAAAAGCAGTTCGGGCCTGATCACCCCGAGACCGCCAGGTCACTGACCAACCTGGCGCGTGTCATCCTGATGCAGCGGGGCGTCGATAGGGCCGAGCCGCTGCTGCGCCGCGCGATTGATATCCAGGAAGGCTCACTCGGCGTCGAACATCCCGACACGGCGCGCACCCTGGCGGTGCTGGGCGGCTGCTACGAGGGTCGTGGCGACATGCTCGCCGCAGAGCCGTACTACAAGCGTGCGCTGGACATTCGCGAACGGATGCTCGGCTCCGAGCACCCGTTGACCTTGGGCACGCTCGGCAACCTGGCCAAGGTGACGCTCGAACTGGGTCGACTCGACGAAGCCGAACGCCTGAACCGGCGTGTGCTCGCAGCCGGTGAGCACAGCTTCGGACCGGATCATCCCAATACCGCCGTCGCACTGACCGCGCTGGCCGAGGTGCTGGCCAAGAAAGGCGACTTCGCCAGCGCGGAGCCGATGATCCGCCGAGCGCTCGCGGTGCAGCAGAAGCATCTGCCGCCCGACCACCCCGATACCGGCCTGTCGATGTGGCACCTGGCCGAGACGCTGCGCGGCCTCGATCGTTGCGACGAGGCCGAACCGCTGGCGCGGCGCACGCTCGAAATGTGGGAAGACCATTTCGGGGCGGAACATGAGTGGACCGGCTGGGGGCTGATCAGCCTGGCCGAAATCCGCCTGGCGCAGGGCGACGCTGCCGAGGCGGCGCAGCTTGCCGATCGAGCAGCGCTGGTCCTGCAGCGGGTGTTCGGCCCCGAGCACACCGCGCTGGCTTCGACCTTGAGCTTGCACGGTCGCGCGCTGTGTGCATTGGGCCGCCCTGCGGCCGCCGAACCCATATTCGAGCGCGCGCTGGCCATCCAGACCCGGCTCGCCGCTGCGGGCGATGCGGCGGCCGAGGCGACCGGCGAGCTGCTCGCTGCCGCGCGCGAGCAGCTCGCGCTTCGTTGACCGGTGTGAGCACGCCAACGCCCGGTCCCTCGTAGTGGAATGCCCTCCCTTGGTTTTAGGGGGAACGAGAGCGACTTTAGGTAGCCGTGGCTCGTAAGAGTCGGTAACACTACGTCGGCCATGAAAAGCTGAACGCGATGAAGGGAAATCGGATCATGCGAACTCGAAGCTGCGCCCGACGTCTCTTCGCCTATCGACCGCTGGCGGTCGCCGCGGCGGTTGCGGTCCTCGTGGGCGCCAGCCCGCCGGCGCAGGCGCAATTGGTGAGCTCGTCGGGCGACGTATCGCCCGTGTTCGTGGCCGCGCCGGTCGTCGATCTGACGGGGCAACGCATCTTCCTGGGATTCACCACCGCTGGGGTCGGCAGCCTGGGCTCGTTGAGCATCACCGGCGGCGGCTCGCTGACGGCGGCACAAATTGTTCCGGGCGTCGGTGGGCTGGGAGTCGGCACGGTCAGCGTCAGTGGCGCCGGCAGCGTCATCAACCTGACCGGCGGGGCCGCTTTTAACGGGCTCGACATCGGCAGTTGGGGCACCGGCACGGTGACGGTGTCGAACGGGGGCCGGATCGCCTGCGCGTCGACGCTCGCCTGCCAGTTCAACTCCATCGGCAATGCCGCCGGCT
>JAABTC010000182.1 GCA_011390055.1 Burkholderiales bacterium
CAGCGTGGCCACGATCACGACCAACGTGGCCAGCAGCACCGGCGCATCGTCGGGCCGCACCTGGCCGCCCGAAACGAGAAAGCCGAAATGTTCCGACGCGAACGCCGCCGCCGCTTCCTTGTCGCTGCCGGCGACCTTGAAGGCCGCGAAGAACAGGATGATCGGCAGGAAATCGATGAGGATCTTCATGACGTCAGTCGGCGCTGGGCCGCTCCCGAGCCGGCTGACCGCCCCTCGGGGGCCGCGAACGGAGTGAGCTTGGGGCAGTCATTCATTCTTGAAGTCGATCGAGGCCGAGTTGATGCAGAAGCGCTCGCCCGTGGGCTCCGGCCCGTCCTCGAACACATGGCCCAGGTGCGATCCGCAGCGCTTGCAACGCACCTCGACACGCACCATGCCATGGCTGCGGTCGACGATGCGCTCCACCACATCGTTGTCGATCGGCTCGAAGTAGCTCGGCCAGCCGCAACCGGCATCGAACTTCGTCGACGCATCGAACAGCGGTGTGCCGCAGCCCACGCACAGGTAGGTGCCGGGCTGAGTGTGGTCCCAGTACTTGCCGCTGAAGGCGCGTTCGGTGCCCGCCTGGCGCGCCACCTGGTACTGCATCGGATCGAGCTGGGCGCGCCACTCGGCGTCGGTCTTGCGCACCGGGTAGCGGGCGTCGTCGGTTGGGTGCACGTCGGTCATCTTGGGTCGGCCAGTGGTGGGGTCAAGAGGAACAGGAGACTTCGATCGGCTCGGCGCCGGCGGGCGGGGGTTCCGCATAGGCCGCGCGCTCGGGCTGCTCGTCGAACGGTTGCTCGAGCACGGTGTGCAGCCGCTGCACTTCGGAAAAGTCGCCTTGCTGGGCGCGTTCGATCGCTGCCTGCGCCAGGTGGTTGCGCAAGATGAACTTGGGGTTCACGCGGTTCATCCGCACCGCACGCTCTGCGGCGTCGCTGTGTTCCTGGACCAGTCGGGCGTCGTAGCGCAGCGCCCAGGCATCGAACGCGGCGCGGTCGATGAACAGATCGCGCAGCGGCGCCGCGCCGGCCGACAGCCGGCGGAAGGTGAGGGTGAAATCGGCAGCTTCACTGGCCATCAGGCGTAGCAGGTCGTCGATCAGGGCCTGGTCGTCGGGTTGCGCGGTGCGCAGGCCGAGCTTGTCGCGCAGTGCCTGCAGCATCGCCCGCGCGTACTCGGCCTTGTAGGGTTCGAGGGCCGCCAGCAAGCGCTCGCCTGCGGCTTCGGCTGGCCCTTCGACCGTCGGCAGCAAGCCCTGCGCCAGCGCGTGCAGATTCCAGAACGCCACGCCTGGCTGCCGTGCGTACGCGTAACGGCCCTGGTGGTCGCTGTGGTTGCAGACGTGACCCGGGTCGAACGCGTCGAGAAATCCGAACGGCCCGTAGTCGATCGTCAGGCCGAGCAACGACATGTTGTCGGTGTTCATCACGCCGTGGCAAAAGCCGACGGCCTGCCACTGGGCCAGCAGCCGTGCGGTGCGCACCGCCACCTCGCCAAGCATGGCGGCGGCCGGCTCGTCGTCGCCCTGCAGTTCAGGGAAGTAACGCTCGATCGACGCTGCGAGCAGGCGCTTGCCGGCCGCAGGGTCGGCTGCGGTGTGGGCGAAATGCTCGAAGTGGCCAAAGCGCAGGAAGCTCGGTGCCACGCGCGTGACCACCGCGGCCGTCTCGAGGGTTTCACGTCGCACCGGTTGCGGCGAGCCCACGACCGCCAGCGCCCGGGTGGTCGGGATGCCCAGCGCCGCCATCGCCTCGGAGGCCAGGAACTCGCGGATCGACGAGCGCAGCACCGCGCGGCCGTCGCCCATGCGGGAGTAGGGCGTCAGGCCGCTGCCTTTGAGCTGGATCTCCATCGGGCCGAGCGGCGTGGCGGCTTCGCCCAGCAGCAGCGCACGGCCATCGCCCAACTGGCCGGCCCACACGCCGAACTGGTGCCCTGAATAGACCGACGCGTGCGGGCGCAGACCTTCGACGTGCTGGCCGGACAGCAACGCCAACGCGGCATCGGTGTGGAGCCAGTCGGCCGCACCGAGGGCCTGCGCGAGGGACTCGCTGCGTGCCACCCAGTGCGGCGCGGCCACGGGTTGCGCTGCCAGGTCGGTGCCGTAAGCCGGGCCGAGGCCTTGCAGGAAACTTTCGGGCCGCCACGGCGGGAAGACGGCGGCAGCAGCGGGGGCCAGATCGGCCAGGGCTTCGGGGGCGTTCACGGCCCGCATTGTCGGCGCAGCCCACGGGTCCGCGCGCGGGTGGGGGGAATCACGCATGTCGCGGCCGCCGGCCGGCCCCAATACTGCCCGCCTGCTTTCCACGTCAAGGGCATGCGCATGCTGGGCTCGATGCAAGACCTGCCGCTGTCGATCTCGAGCCTGATCGAGTTCGCGGCGCGCCACCACCACGACACCGAGATCGTCTCGCGCCGCGTCGAGGGCGACACCCACCGTTACACCTACCGCGACGCAGCACGCCGGTCGCGCAAGGTCGCGGCGGCGGTCGAACGCCTGGGCCTCGGCTTCAGCGACCGTTTCGCCACGCTGGCCTGGAACGGCTACCGGCACCTGGAACTCTATTTCGGCATTTCGGGTTGCGGGCGTGTGGTGCACACCCTGAACCCGCGTCTGGCACCCGAGCAGCTCGTGTGGATCGCCAACCATGCCGAAGACCAGGCGCTGGCGTTCGACCTGAGCTTCCTGCCGCTGGTCCAGGCGGTCTGGCGCCAGTGCAAGACGGTGCGCCACTGGATCGCCTTGTGCGACGAAGCCGCGCTGCCGCCCGCCAGCGGCATCGATGGTCTGCGCAGCTACGAGGCCTGGATCGCCGACGAAAGCGACGCGCGTGCCTGGCCGGTGTTCGACGAGCGCAGTGCGGCCGCGCTCTGCTACACCAGCGGCACCACCGGCAACCCCAAGGGTGTCCTCTACAGCCACCGCTCGACCTTGCTGCATGCCTACGCGGGGGCCTTGCCCGATGCGCTGGCCCTGTCGGCGCGCGACAGCGTGTTGCCGGTGGTGCCGATGTTCCACGTCAACGGCTGGGGCATCCCGTACGGTGCGGCCATGACGGGCGCCAAGCTGGTGTTTCCCGGGCCTGCGCTCGACGGCAAGTCGGTGTACGAACTGCTGCAGTCCGAGCGCGTCACGATGGCCGCCGGTGTGCCGACGGTCTGGCTGATGTTGCTCAACCACATGCAACAGCACGGCCTGCGCTTCGACCACCTCAAGCGCACCGTGATCGGTGGCTCGGCCTGCCCGCCGGCCATGATCCGCAGCTTCCGCGACGAACACGGCGTGACGGTGCTGCACGCCTGGGGCATGACCGAGATGTCGCCGATCGGCACGGTCTGCAACCTGAAGCTGGCGCAACGCGACCTGCCGGCCGAGGAGCAGCTAGGCGTGCTGGCCAAGCAAGGCCGCGCGGTGTTCGGCGTCGACCTGCGCATCGTCGGCCCCGACGGGCAGGAGCTGCCGTGGGACGGCCAGACCAGCGGTGACCTGCAGGTGCAGGGGCCGTGGATCGCCTCGGCCTACTTCAAGGGCGAGGGTGGCGACCCGCTGGTACACACCGAAGACGGCCCCTGGTTCCCGACCGGCGACGTCGGCACGATCGATGCCGACGGCTTCCTGCAGATCACCGACCGCAGCAAGGACGTGATCAAGTCGGGCGGCGAGTGGATCAGCTCCATCGACATCGAGAATGTCGCGGTGGCGCACCCGGCCATCGCGATGGCGGCGTGCATCGCGCTGCCGCATCCGAAGTGGGACGAGCGGCCGCTGTTGGTGGCCGTGCGCAAGCCCGGCGCGGCGGTCACGCGCGAAGAGCTGCTGAGCTTCTACGAGGGGAAGGTCGCCAAGTGGCAGGTGCCCGACGACGTCGTCTTCGTCGAGGCCATCCCCCTGGGGGCCACGGGCAAGATGCAGAAGAACAAGCTGCGCGAGCAGTTTCATGGACATGCGATGCCCGGCTGAAGGCCGGCAGCCGGGCCTGGCCCCTTGGGGATAGTCCCTGAGGGCCGGATTGCAGCGATCCGCTAACGTGCCGGCATCGTCTTGCCGGGAGTTCCACGCCATGCATCCATCGTTTCGGCGTTCATGTCGTTGGGCCGCGTCCCTGGCGGCGCTGCTGGCTGCGGGGGTGGTCAACGCGCAGACGGGCCAGACCGTCAAGGTCGGCTTCATCGATCCGCTGTCGGGACCCTTCGCCAACGTCGGCCAGAACCAGCTGAAGAGCTTCCAGTTCATCGCCGAGCAGATGAACCGGAAGAACGTCGCGGGCGTCAAGTTCGAGATCGTGCCCTTCGACAACAAGGGCTCGCCGCAGGAAAGCCTGAACAACCTGAAAGCCGCCACCGACCAGGGCATCCGCTATGTCGTTCAGGGCAACGGCTCGGGTGCCGCAGCGGCAATCTCGGACGCGGTCACCAAGCACAACGAGCGCAACCCCGGCAAGGAGGTGGTCTACCTCAACTACGCCGCGGTCGACCCCGACCTGACCAACGGCAAGTGCTCGTACTGGCACTTCCGCATCGATGCCGACACCTCGATGAAGATGGAGGCACTGACCAGCTACCTGAAGGACCAGGCCGGCGTCAAGAACGTCTACCTGATCAACCAGAACTATGCGCACGGCCAGCAGGTGTCGCGCTACTTCAAGGACACC
>JAABTC010000183.1 GCA_011390055.1 Burkholderiales bacterium
CGGCTTTCGAAAACGATGCTGTTGCGGGCCCAGCGGAAACTGTGCAAGGTCGGGCCGTAGCCGCCGTTCAGGGTCCAGCGCTGCAGGTTGGCGCTCGCGGTGTAGGGCTGCACCGTGTACTGCGCGTTCGTCGGGTCGGAGGGTTGGCCCCAGCGTGAGAACTCGATGTCGATTTCGCGGTGGTTGAAGGCCGGATCGTCGTTCCAGGTGAACAGGCCCAGCACGACGTTCGGGTCCAGGTTGGCCACGTCGCTGTCGATCGTGAAGCGGTAGGTGCCATGGCCCAGGGACGTCTGCGCGATCACCTCGGCAGACTGCCAGACCCCGTTCTCGTGGGTGATCCGCAGGTGCAGGCGACCGCCTTCATCGACCCACACATTGTTCGGGGCGTCCGAAAAACGGTTCGGCCCCGGGCCCCACAGGTCTCCGCTGCTCGACTTCACGGTCCAGGTGAGGCCCGAGAAGCTGATCGTGCGTGGGACCGCCGCGGTGGCCACCGGCGTGTCGGCGCGCGGCGTCGCGGTGCCGGAGCGGCGTGGCTCAGGGGCCTCGGACCGTGCCGCGCCGGTGCAAAGGGCCAACAAGGCCAACATTGACGCCAGCAGGATCTGCTTCATGGTCGCTCCTTTCGGGAAAGCGCGACTCTATGCCGACCGAACGCGCCGCGGGGGTCCCGGCTCCCCCTGCCTCGGGTGGTCGGGCACAGAAGGTCATGCGCTGGCACCGAAGCCGTACAGCGCGGCCGGGTTGTGCACCAGGATCGCCTCTCGCTCCTGCGCAGCGGGCGCCCAACGATCGAGCAGGTCGAGCAGCGCCCGATCGTCGGGGCGGGGGACGCGGTTCGGATGCGGCCAGTTGCTGGCCCACAGGCAACGCTCAGCATGCGAGGCCACCAGCGCGCGCGCCAGCACCGAGACATCGTCGTAGTGCGGCGGCCCGAGCTTCGATGTCTCGTACGGCGCGGCCAGCTTGACCCAGCGGCCGGGCCGGTCGAGCACGCGTTGCAGCGTGAGGAAGGCGATGTCGTCGGGCGCCACCGGTTCGAGGAACTTGCCGATGTGGTCGATGACCAGCTTGCCGGGCAGTGCATCGAGCGTCGCGCGTCGCCCCGGCAGGTCGCGCCCGTCGAGCTGCAGATCGATGTGCCAGCCGAGCGGCGCGATGCGCGCGGCCATCGTGGGCAGGTCGTCCCAGCCCAGCAGGCCGCCCGAGCCGGGCAGCATCATGAAACGCACGCCACGCACGCCGGCGGCGTGCAGCCGCTGCAGCGTGGCATCGTCGACATCTGCCGGCAGCACCACCACGCCGCGCGCGGCCGGGCCGAGCGCGGCCAGGGCGTCGAGCAGGCAACCGTTGTCCAGGCCGTAGCCGGTGGGTTGCACCAGCACGGCGCGCTCCAGGCCCAGAGCCCGCTGCATCGCGCGGTAGCCCTCGACCGGCGCGGGCGGTGGCACGAAGGTGGCGCTGGCTGCCAGCGGATAGCCGGCGCCGTAG
Organism: Burkholderiales bacterium; assembly: GCA_011390055.1. Taxonomy (GTDB): domain Bacteria; phylum Pseudomonadota; class Gammaproteobacteria; order Burkholderiales; family Burkholderiaceae_C; genus CADEEN01. The sequence continues at coordinate 1,495 of JAABTC010000183.1, forward strand.
ATGTGGACGTGGCAGTCGCAGGCGCCTTGCGGCGGGGCGCGGTGCTCGGGTGGGTTCATCGCGCCGCGGTGGTGCTTGGCGCAGCCTGGCGATGCAAACGTCCGGCCTGCGCAGCGTTCACGGCACCGATCGGCGCGCGCCCTTGCAGGATCTCTTGCACCTGGCGCACCGTCTCCATCGACTGGTGCTCGATCGCCGGCGGCGTCAGGCCGCCGATGTGCGGCGTGGCGATGACGCGCGGATGGCGCGCCAGCGCCGGGCTCGGCATCTGGTCGGGCGCACGGCCCACGTCGAGCGCGGCGGCGGCGATCGTGCCGGTATCGAGTGCCGCCAGCAGCGCCGCTTCGTCGACCAGGTCGCCGCGCGCGGCATTGATGAAGCAGGCGGTCGGCTTCATGCGTGCGAGCGCCGCGGCATCGATCAGGTTCTCGGTCTCGGGGCTGGCCCTGGCCAGGCAGACCACGTGGTCGGCCTCGGCCAGCAGCTGGGCCAGCGTGACCTGTCGCACCGGCCCGGGTGGGACGACGACATGCGGATCGGCCACCAGCACCCGCAGCCCGAGCGGGCCTGCGATGTCGGCCAGGGTGCGCCCGATCTGGCCGTAGCCGATCAGCCCGAGCGTGGCGCCGCGCAACTCGCGGCCCATGCGCGGCGCGGGCAGCTCGCCGTTGCGGTAAGCGTGCACCGCGGCGCTGATGCCGCGGCTGGCGTCGATCATCACGCCCAGCACCCATTCGGCCACCGAGGTCATGAAGCCCGCACTGGCCTGCGTGACCAGGATGCCCTGCGCACTGGCAGCCGCCACATCGACATTGCGGATGTCGACCGCGCAGCGGCAGAAGGCCACCAGCTCAGGCGTGCGCGCGAAGAGTTCGGCGCCGGCGTCCGCGCGGCGGTCGCTGACGATCACCTGGCAACCCGCCGCGGCTTGCGCCAGCGTCTGCGGTGTCCAGGCCACCTCCTCGGACAGTCGATGCACCTCGGCCAGCGCCTCGAGGGCCGCCAGCGCGCGCGCACCGTAGTAGTTGGCCAGTGCATCGGGGCCGTGGGTCAGGAACACGCGGGGACGGCTGGTGCGGCTCATCGTGCGATTCTCTGCGGCGGGGCGGCCACCGAGGCCCGCTCCACGAGACGCGGTGCGAACAGGAACTCGGCCGGCGGCAGCTCGCCCGCGCCCGCCCGCCCGGTATGGGCCAGGCGGCCGATCACGCGCTCGACGATCGTCTGCGCCATCTCGGGCACCGGCAGCTGCACCGTGGTGAGCGCCGGGCAGGTGAGCGCGGCCAGGAAGAGGCCGTCCATGCCGATCACGGAAACCTCACGGGGCACGTCGACACCGGCGTCGCGCAGGCCCGCCAGGAGGCCGAACGCGAGCAGGTCGTTGACGGCCACCAGGCCGGTCGGCCGGGGGCGCATCGACGCGATGCGGGCCGCGAGTTGGCGGCCGACATCGGCCATCTCCGAGTCGCCGTACTGCGACTGCGCGCGGCCTTCGACCACCGCCGCCCGCACGGCCGGCCCGGCCGCTTGCGCAGCGGCCTGGAAGCCGCGCACCTTCTCGCTGCGGCTGGTGGTGTGGCCCGACGCCGTCACGAAGGCCAGCCGCCGGTGGCCGTGGGCGACGAGGTGGCTGGCGGCGAGCCGCCCGGCCTCGAAGTTGTCGACCGACACATGGTCGATCAGCGATGCCGCGCCCGGCGTGGCACGGCGGTCGTAGCTGACCATCACCATGCCGCGCTGCACCGCAGCCTCGAAGTGGCCCTCGTCGGCCAGCGACGAGATCACGATCACGCCGCGCACGCCATGCGCCAGCAGGTCGTCGAAGAAGCCGGTTTCCTTGTCCTTGTTGCGGTAGGTGTTGCCCAGCAGCACGCGATGGCCATGGCGCTCCTGGGCCACGGTCTCGATCTCGCGCGCCAGGTAGCCGTACATCGGGTTGGCGATGCTAGGCACCAGCAGGCCGAGCATCGGCGTCAGGCCGGTCTTGAGCTGCTGGGCCGCACGGCTGGGGCGGAAGTCGAGCGCGGCGATCGTCGACTGGACGCGCTGCAGCGTGTCGGCACGCATGCGGTCGGTGCGGCCGTTGAGCACGTTGGAGATGGTGCTCACCGACACGCCCGCCTCGCGTGCGACATCTGAGATGGTGCTCACGCCGCGCCCCGCCTCAACCCAGGAAGTGATGCGGGATCCACGACGCCAGGCCGGGGATGAAGATCACGAGCAGCAGCACCAGGGTTTCGGCCAGCATGAACCACCACACGTGGCGGTTGACCTCGGCGTAGGAGCACTGGGCGATGCCGGTGGTGACGAAGAGCAGCGGCGCGGTCGGTGGCGAGACGGCGCCGATCTGGTTGCACATCACCATCACCAGACCCATCTGGAACGGATCGATGCCGTAGGCCTTGCCGAGCTGGATCGCCACCGGCGCGAAGATCAGCAGCACGGCCAGCGAGTCGACGAAGGTGCCGAGCACGATCATCACGCCGGCCACGATCAGCAAGACCATCGTCGGATCCTGCGAGAACGAGGTGACGAACTTCACCGCGCCGACGTTGAACTCGAGGTACGCCAGCAGCCAGCCCGAGGCCCCGGCCACCGCGATCACGCCCGACACCATGGTCGTCATCACCGCGGCCTCGATCAGGATGCCGGGCAGGTCGCGCAGCTTGATCTTGCGGTAGTACAGCGTGCCCAGCAGCAGCGCGTACAGGCAGGCGATGGCGCCGGCCTCGGTGGCGGTGAAGACGCCCGACAGGATGCCGCCGACGATGATCACCGGGCCCAGCAACGCCGGCCAGACCTCGCGCAGCGAACGCCCCAGCGCCGCCCACGAGAACCGCCCGTGCGTGACGCGCAGCTCCGGGTAGTCGGCACGGTAGGTGTAGATCTTGATCGTGGCCATCAGGAACAGGCCGACCAGCAGGCCCGGGATGATGCCGGCCAGGAACAGCCCGCCGATCGAGACCTGCGCGATCGAGCCGTAGACCACCATCACCATGCTCGGCGGGATGATGGCGCCGATGGTGCCGGCGGTGGCGATCAGCGCCGCAGCGAAGCCGGCCTTGTAGCCCGAGCGCTTCATCGTCGGGATCACGATGGCCGAGATCGCCGACGCGTCGGCCGTGCTCGAGCCCGAGATGCCGGCAAAGATCATG
>JAABTC010000018.1 GCA_011390055.1 Burkholderiales bacterium
CCGCGCTCGATGATGAAGTAGCGGAAGGCCTCCGCGGCCGGCGACAGCAGCTTGGACTGCAGGCGCACGATGTTCCAGGTGCGCATCACCGGCGTCCCTTGAACGTCGAGGATCTTCAGCAGGCCGGAGCGCACCTCGAGCCCCACGGTGTGCAGCGAAACGAAGGCCAGGCCCATGCCGGCCATCACCGCCTGCTTGATGGTCTCGTTGCTCGTCATCACCATCGTGATGTGGGGCTCGAAGTGCTGCTCGGCGAAGAACTGGTCCATGGCGGCGCGCGTCCCCGAGCCGTGTTCCCGCGCGATGAAGGACTGCGGCCCGAGCTGCGCCAGGGTCAGGTGCCCGCGCGCGGCAGCGGGGTGGCTGGGCGGTGCGACGATCACCAGCGGATGCGCGGCGAACGATTCGGAGCGCGTGGCGACCTCCTTCGGCGGCCGGCCCATCACCGACAGATCGACCTCGCCCAGCTCCATCGACGCCACCAGCTGCTCGCGGTTGTTCGCCACCTCCAACCGCACCTCGACGCCCTGGTGGTCCTCGTGGAAGCGCGCGAGCAGCTGCGGCACGAAGTACTTCGCCGTGCTGACGATGCCGATGGTCAGGCGACCGTGCTCCAGCCGCTTGAAGCGCGACATCGCCGTATCGGCTTCCTTCAAATCGGCCAGCAAGCGCTTGGCATGCATCAGGAAGTACTCGCCTGCGGTTGACAGCGACACCTGTCGCCCCTGCCGGTCGAACAGCGGCAAGCCCACCTGCAGCTCCAACTCCTTGATCTGCATCGATACGGCCGGTGGTGTGAGGTGCAGCGCTTCCGCAGCGCGGGCCATGCTGCCATGGCGGGCAACCTCGGTGAAAACCCGCAGCTGCCGGAACGTGAGGTTCATTGGTAAGCCTTCGCTGATCTATCAGTGAAGAAATTCTGACTGTTCCTTAAATGATTGCAAACTTATATTTGCGCTGTCCTGTCGCAGAGCGACGCATCGCAACCCAGGAGACCCGAGTGAACAAACCCGTCGAAGCAGGCCTGGTGGCCGGCGCCACCCAGATCACTGATGCCAAGAAACGCTACAGCGCGGGCGTCCTCAAATATCGGCAGATGGGTTATTGGGTGCCCGACTACGTGCCCAAGGAGACGGACACGATCTGCCTGTTCCGGATCACGCCGCAGGAAGGCGTGGACCCGGTCGAGGCGGGCGCTGCGGTGGCGGGCGAATCGAGCACCGCAACGTGGACGGTGGTCTGGACCGACCGGCTGACAGCCTGCGAGAACTACCGCGCCAAGTGCTACAAGGTCGAGCCGGTGCCGAACCGGCCGGGGGAGTTCTTCGCCTGGGTGGCCTACGACATCATCCTGTTCGAAGAAGGCTCGATCGCCAACATGACGGCCAGCCTGATCGGCAACGTCTTCAGTTTCAAGCCGCTCAAAGCGGCGCGCCTCGAAGACATCCGCGTCCCGGTGGCCTATATCAAGACTTTCAAAGGCCCGCCCACCGGCCTGATCGTCGAGCGCGAGCGGCTGGACAAGTTCGGCCGTCCGCTGCTGGGCGCCACCACCAAGCCCAAGCTCGGCCTGTCGGCGCGCAACTACGGCCGCGTGATCTACGAGGGCTTGAAAGGCGGCCTCGACTTCATGAAGGACGACGAGAACATCAACTCGCAGCCCTTCATGCACTGGCGCGACCGTTTCCTGTACGTGATGGACGGCGTCAACAAGGCGAGTGCCGCCACGGGCGAGGTCAAGGGCAGCTACCTCAACGTGACCGCCGGCACGATGGAGGCGATCTACGAGCGCGCCGAGCTCGCCAAGGAACTCGGCAGCGTCATCATCATGATCGACCTGATCGTCGGCTGGCCCTGCATCCAGTCGCTCGGCGAGTGGTGCCGCCGCAACGACATGATCCTGCACCTGCACCGCGCCGGCCACGGCACGTACACGCGGCAGAAGAACCACGGCGTGAGCTTCCGCGTCATCGCCAAGTGGCTGCGCTTGGCCGGTGTCGATCACATGCACACCGGCACCGCGGTCGGCAAGCTCGAGGGCGATCCGATGACGGTGCAGGGCTACTACAACGTCTGCCGCGACTCGTTCACCAAGACCGACCTGCAGCGTGGCCTCTTCTTCGACCAGGACTGGTGCGACATGAAGAAGGTGATGCCGGTGGCCTCCGGCGGCATCCACGCCGGCCAGATGCACCAGCTGCTCGACCTGTTCGGCGACGACGTCTGCCTGCAGTTCGGCGGCGGCACCATCGGCCATCCGGCCGGCATCCAGGCCGGTGCGGTGGCCAATCGCGTGGCACTCGAATGCATGGTCAAGGCGCGCAACGAGGGCAAGGACATCAAGAACGAAGGCCCGGACATCCTGCGCAAGGCCGCGCAGAGTTGCACGCCGCTCAAGCAGGCCCTCGATACCTGGGGCGACATCAGCTTCAACTACACGTCCACCGATACCAGCGACTACGCGGTCACACCCGCCGTGTCGAACTGAGCCCAAGGAGCACCGACCATGATGACCAACCCGACCGGCCGCGTCACGCAAGGCCAGTTCAGCTTCCTGCCCGAGCTCACCGACGCCGAGATCACCGCGCAGATCGACTACGGCCTGGCCAAGGGCTACGCCTGGAGCATCGAGTACACCGACGACCCGCACCCGCGCAACACCTACTGGGAGATGTTCGGCATGCCGATGTTCGACCTGCAGGACGCGGCCGGCGTGATGATGGAGCTGAAGAACTGCCGCAAGACCTTCCCGAGTTACTACATTCGCCTGATGGCCTTCGATTCGACGCGCGGCGTCGAGTCGATCGCGATGAGCTTCATCGTCAACCGGCCGGCCGACGAGCCCGGGTTCGGCTTGGCGCGCCAGGAAGGGGCTGGGCGCAACCTGCGCTACACGGTCCACAGCTATGCGACGGACAAGCCCGAGACCAAGCGGTATTGAGCGGCAGGGCCCGGCCATGTACCGCATCGCACCCTCCATCCTCTCCGCCGACTTCGCGCGCCTGGGCGAGGAGGTGCGTGCGGTCATCGCGGCCGGCGCCGACTGGATCCATTTCGACGTGATGGACAACCATTACGTGCCGAACCTGACCATCGGCCCGGCCGTCGCGCAGGCGATCAAGCCGCATTGCGTGCGTGCCGACGGCAGCAAGGTGCCGCTCGATGTGCACCTGATGGTGCAGCCGGTCGATGACCTCGCGCTCGCGTTCGCCAAGGCCGGCGCCAACATCGTCACCTTCCACCCCGACGCGTCCGCCCATGTCGACCGCACGCTGCAGCTGATCTGTTCGCAAGGCTGCCAGGCCGGACTGGTCTTCAATCCGGCCGCGCCGCTGGATATGCTGGAGTGGGTGATCGACAAGGTCGACGTCGTGCTGCTGATGAGCGTGAACCCCGGCTTAGGCGGCCAGAGCTTCATCGACTCGGCGCTGCGCAAGTGTGAAGCCGCGCGGCGAATCATCGAGCGCAGCGGGCGCGACATCCGGCTTGAGGTCGACGGTGGCATCAAGGTTGACAACATCCGCCGCGTGGCCGACGCCGGTGCCGACACCTTCGTCGCCGGCAGCGCGATCTTCGGCCAGCCGGGCTACCGCGCGGTCATCGACGCGATGCGGCGCGAGCTTGCGGCCGGCGAGCCGGCGAGGAGGGCTGCATGAGCACGCCCTTGTATTCCATCCCGGGCACCACCCCGCCCGCCGAAGCGGCAGCCGCCGCGTCGGCCGCAGCCGCGCCGCGCACGGTGGGCGAGGTGCTGCGCCACAGCCAGGTGGAGGCCGTGCTGGACGAACTCGACCGCGACCTGGTGGGCCTCACGCCGGTGAAGCAGCGCATCCGCGACATCGCCGCCTTGCTGGTGATCGACAAGCTGCGTCTGGGCCTGGGCCTGCAGGCCCAGACGCCCTCGCTGCACATGAGCTTCACCGGCAACCCCGGCACCGGCAAGACCACGGTGGCGATGCGCATGGCCGAGATCCTGCACCGCCTGGGCTACTGCCGCAAAGGCCATCTCGTCGCGGTGACGCGCGACGACCTGGTGGGCCAGTACATCGGCCACACCGCGCCCAAGACCAAGGAAGTGCTCAAGAAGGCGATGGGCGGCGTGCTCTTCATCGACGAGGCCTACTACCTCTATCGCCCGGAGAACGAACGCGACTACGGCGCCGAGGCGATCGAGATCCTGCTGCAGGTGATGGAGAACCAGCGCGACGACCTGGTCGTGATCCTGGCTGGCTACAAAAACCGGATGGACACCTTCTTCCAGTCCAACCCCGGCATGAGCAGCCGCATCGCGCACCACCTGGACTTCCCGGACTACAGCCTCCCCGAACTGCGCCTGATCGCCGACTGCATGCTCGACGGCATGAACTACCGCTTCGGCGACGAGGCGCGCGACACGTTCGGCGAGTACCTGGCGCGGCGGCTCGCGCAGCCGCACTTCGCCAACGCCCGCAGCGTGCGCAATGCGCTCGACCGCATGCGCCTGCGCCAGGCCAGCCGCCTGTTCGCCGAACGCGACCGCGAGCTGACGCGCGACGACCTGACGACGTTGAGCGCTGCCGACATCCGCGCCAGCCGGGTGTTCGCGCAGCCCTGAGCCCGACCACCGAAAGCTGCCATGCCCTTGTCGCAACGCTGGACCCTGACCCGCTACCTGATCGAGGAGCGCCGCCGCTTCCCGCAGGCCATCGGCGACCTCAACGCGCTGATCCTCGATGTGTCGCTCGCTTGCAAGGCCATCGCGCGCATCGTCGCGTTCGGCGCGCTCGACCATGGCATGTCCCTCCCCGGCCAGGGCGGGTCGGTCAATGTGCAGGGCGAAGTGCAAAAGCCGCTGGACGTGTTGTCCAACGAGATTTTCCTGCGCATGAACGAGTGGAATGGCCATCTGGCCGGCATGGCGTCGGAAGAAATGGACGAGCCCCGGCAGATCCCCGACGCCTACACGCGCGGCAAGTACCTGCTCGTCTTCGACCCGCTGGACGGCTCGAGCAACATCGACGTCAACGTTTCGGTGGGCAGCATCTTCTCGATCCTGCGGGCGCCACAGACGGTGGTGGACAGCGGCCGGGACGTGACCGAGGCCGACTTCCTGCAGCCGGGCGCCACGCAGGTGGCCGCCGGCTATGCGCTCTACGGCCCGACCACGATGTTCGTGTTGACGGTCGGCAATGGCGTCGCGGGCTTCACGTTGAACCCGAACCTCGGTGAGTTCGTCCTGACGCACAAGAACATCCAGGTGCCTGCCGAGACACAGGAGTTCGCCATCAACAGCTCCAACACCCGCTTCTGGGAGCCGCCGGTGAAGCGCTATGTCGACGAGTGCCTGGCCGGCAAGACCGGCCCGCGGGGCAAGGACTTCAACATGCGTTGGATCGCCAGCATGGTGGCCGAGGCCCACCGCATCCTGATGCGGGGTGGTGTGTTCATGTACCCGAGGGATACGAAGGATGCCGGCAAGCCGGGCCGCCTGCGACTGCTGTACGAAGCGAACCCGATCGGCTTCGTGATGGAGCAAGCCGGTGGACGCGCCAGCACCGGCCGCCAGCCGGTGCTCGGCATCCTGCCCGCTGCGCTGCACCAGCGCATCGGTCTGATCTTCGGTTCCCGCAGCGAGGTCGAGCGAATCGAACGCTACCACCAGGAGCCTGGGCCGAGCGAAGCGCCGCCGCCGCTGTTCGCCGAGCGCGGACTGTTCCGAGCCTGAAAGCAACCGCCATGAGCCACAAACATCCGATCATCGCCATCACCGGCAGCAGCGGTGCCGGCACGTCCTCCGTCACGCGCACCTTCGAGAACATCTTCCGTCGCGAGAAGGTCAGCGCCGCGGTCATCGAGGGAGACAGCTACCACCGTCACGATCGCAAGGAGATGCGCGCACGCCAGGCGCAAGCGGAGAAGGCGGGTGACAAGAACTTCAGCCATTTCGGCCCCGACAACAACCTGTTTGCCGAGCTCGAACAGCTGTTCCAAAGCTACAGCGAGAGCGGATGCGGCAAGCGCCGCCGCTACCTGCACGACCCGGTCGAAGCCGCGCCGTACCAGCAGGAACCGGGCACCTTCACGCCCTGGGAAGAGCTGCCGGGCGGCACCGACATGCTGTTCTACGAAGGCCTGCACGGCGCCTTGGTGACGCCCGAAGTGAACATCGCCAAGTTCCCTGATCTGCTGATCGGCGTGGTGCCGGTGATCAACCTGGAGTGGATCCAGAAACTCTGGCGCGACAAGAACGTGCGCGGCTACAGCACCGAGGCCGTCACCGACACGATCCTGCGCCGCATGCCCGACTACGTGCACTACATCGTGCCGCAGTTCGCGCACACCCATGTCAACTTTCAGCGCGTACCGATTGTGGACACGAGCAACCCGTTCATCGCGCGCGACATCCCGACCGCCGACGAGAGCCTGTGCGTGATTCGCTTCGCCAATCCCAAGGGCATCGACTTCCAGTACCTGCTGAACATGATCAACGACAGCTGGATGAGCCGTGCCAACACGCTGGTGGTGCCCGGCGGCAAGATGGAGCTGGCCATGCAACTGATCTTCACGCCCTACATCTGGCGCATGATCGAACGGCGCCAGCGTGCGCTCGGAGCACTTTGATGGCAAGCAGCTCTCTGGACCGTGTGGTCCGTCCCGACAATGGACAGCGCAGCGATTTGGCCAACGCATTGCGCGCCCTCGCGATGGACGCCGTGCAGCAAGCCAACTCGGGCCATCCCGGGGCGCCGATGGGCATGGCCGAGATGGCCGTCGCGCTGTGGAACGGCCACATGCGGCACAACCCCGCGAACCCCAAGTGGGCCGACCGCGACCGGTTCGTGCTGTCCAACGGCCACGCCTCGATGCTGCTGTACGCCTTGCTGCACCTCACCGGCTACGAGCTGCCGATGGACGAGCTGCGGCGCTTCCGGCAGCTGCACAGCAAGACGCCGGGCCATCCCGAGGTCGACCTGACACCCGGCGTCGAAACGACCACGGGGCCGCTCGGGCAGGGCATCACCAACGCGGTCGGCATGGCCCTGGCCGAGAAGCTGATGGCCGATGCATTCAATCGGCCGGGGCACACGGTCGTGGACCACCGCACCTACGTCTTCCTCGGCGACGGCTGCCTGATGGAAGGGATCAGCCACGAGGCCTGCGCCCTGGCCGGCGTGTGGAAGCTCAACAAGCTGATCGCGCTGCACGACGACAATGGCATCTCGATCGACGGCGCTGTTCAGCCCTGGTTCGGCGACGACACGGCGCAGCGCTTCGCCGCCTACGGCTGGAACGTGATCGGCGCGGTCGATGGTCACGACGTGGTCGCCGTGGGCCAGGCGCTGGCGCAGGCGAAGCATTGCGGCGACAGACCCTCGTTCATCGTCTGCCGCACCACGATCGGCAAAGGCTCGCCAGCGCGGGCGGGCACTGCCAAGGCGCATGGCGAGCCGCTCGGTATCGATGAGATCCGCCACACCCGCGAAGCCATCGACTGGCCGCACGCCCCGTTCGAAGTGCCCGCCGGCGTGGCGGCGCGCTGGAATGCGCGCGAGTTGGGAGCAACGCGGGAATCCGACTGGCGCCGCCGCTTCGAGGCCTACCGCACCGAGCATCCCGAACTCGCCGCCGAGTTCGAACGCCGCGTCTCGGGTCAGCTGCCGGCCGACTTCGAGGAGACGCTGCTCGGCGCGATGGCGCAGTTCGGACAGGCGCGCGACGCCGTGGCCACGCGCAAGGCCTCGCAGCAGGTGCTCGGGCTGCTCGCGCCGAAGCTGCCCGAGCTGGTTGGTGGCAGCGCCGACCTGACCGGCTCCAACCTGACCGACTTCCCGGGCTGCGGCGCAGTGCGCGCGGGCCACAGCGGCGGGCGCCACATCAACTACGGCGTGCGCGAGTTCGGCATGGCCGCGATCATGAACGGCCTGGCGCTGCATGGCGGCTTCATTCCCTACGGAGGAACCTTCCTGACGTTCAGCGACTACAGCCGCAACGCGATCCGCATGGCCGCCCTGATGAAGCGGCGCGTGATCCACGTCTTCACACACGACTCGATCGGCCTCGGCGAGGACGGCCCGACCCACCAGCCGGTGGAGCATGCGGCCAGCCTGCGCCTGATCCCCAACCTCGATGTCTGGCGGCCCTGCGATGCGGCCGAGACGGCGGTGGCCTGGACGCAAGCCGTGATGCAACCGGACCGCCCCACGGCGCTGCTGCTGTCGCGGCAGAACCTGCCGGCGCAGGTGCGCAGCCCTGAGCAGGTGCTCGAGATGCGGCGTGGCGGCTACGTGCTGAGCGATCGCAGCGCGCCGCTCGCAGCCATCCTGGCCACGGGCTCGGAGGTCGCGCTGGCGATGCAGGCGCAGAAGCTGCTCGACGCCCAAGGCCTGGCGGTGCGTGTCGTCTCGCTGCCGTCGACCACGGTGTTCGACCGGCAGGACGCTCGCTGGCGCGATGGCGTGCTCGGCAAGGGCTTGCCGCGCATCGGCGTCGAAGCCGGTGTCACCCGCTGGTGGGGTCAGTACGGTTGCGTGGCCGCACTCGGTATCGACCAGTTCGGCGAGTCCGCGCCGGCGGCTCACCTGTACCAACACTTCGGCCTGACGGCCGAGCGGCTGGTTGAATTGGTGGCGGCGCACTGCCTGCCCAAGTCTGCCGTAGGCGCAGAGGACGAGCCGCACGTCGTGCGCTCCAGCAACTGAGGAGCCACTGACGTGACGTACGACCTCGTCAGCTTCGACCTCGACGGCACCCTCGTCGACACCGCGTCCGAGATCGCCGAAGCCGCCAATCTCGCGCTCGACTCCCACGGCATCGCGCGCCGGTCTGCAGCGGAGATCACCTTGTTGATCGGTGCCGGCACGCGCGAGCTGATGCTCAAGCTGTTGGCACGCTGCTTTCTCGATGACACGAGCCTGGCGTCGCGCGTGCACGTGGACGACGTGCTGGCCAGCATGGACGAGCACTACGCCGCCACGACCGGATCGTCGGCCGTGCCCTACACGGGGTGTGAAGAGACCTTGGCGCGCCTCAAGCAGTCGGGCGTCCGGCTGGCCTGCACGACGAACAAGGAACTGCGGCATGCCCGCAGGGTGCTCGAGGTGACGCGGCTCGACAGCTACTTCGACCTGGTCATCGGTGGCGACAGCCTGCCGCAGAAGAAGCCGCACGCGAGCGTGCTGCGCCATGTCGCCGAACGGCTGGGCGTGCCTCTCGCGCGCTGCGCACATGTCGGCGACTCCGCGGTGGATGTGGCGGCGGCGCGAAACGCCGGCGTAGCCGCCTGGGCCGTGCCCTATGGCTACAACGCCGGCGCCCCGATCGAAGCGTCGCAACCTGCGCGTCTTTTCCAGAGCTTGCCCGAAATCGTCGAGCATGTGCTCGGTGCGGCCAACTGAGCGGACTGGAACAATCTCTGAAACCACACACATCGACATGACCATCAAGGTAGGCATCAACGGCTTCGGCCGCATCTCACCCGGGGCCCGCGAAGGGGTGGCGGCATGACGCTCAGGGCCCTGCTGTGGGATGTCGACGGCACGCTGGCCGAGACCGAGCGCGACGGTCACCGCGTCGCCTTCAACCAGGCTTTCGAGCGCTGCGGATTGAACTGGCGCTGGAGCGTCGAGCGCTACGGCGAACTGCTGGCGGTGACCGGTGGCCGCGAGCGCCTGATGCACGACATGAACACGCGCGGCGACGCCCCGACGCTTCAGCGCGAACGCGATGCCCTGGCCCGCGCGGTGCACCAGCGCAAGAACGCGATCTACGCCGAGATCGTCGCGGCGGGCGGGATCGCGCTGCGCCCCGGCGTGATGGAGCTGTTCGAAGATTGCCGAGCGCACGCGGTTCTCATGGCCATCACGACAACCACCAGCAAGGTCAACGTGAACGCCTTGCTTCGCGCGCACCTGGGCGCGTCATGGGCCACGTGGTTCGCAGCGCTGGTCTGTGGCGAGGACGTGGCGTCAAAGAAGCCCGACCCCGAGGTCCACACCCTGGTGCTGCGCCGTCTGCAGCTCACGCCGCTGCAGGCGTTGGCGATCGAGGATTCACCCGGCGGCGTGGCTGCAGCGCGCGCCGCCGACGTGCCCGTGGTGGTGACCCGCAGCCGCTATTTCGAGTCGGCCACGGTCGAAGGTGCGGTCGCGATTGGGCCCGGTCTGGGCGATCGCAAGGGATGGAGGCCCGAAGCTGCGCGTCCGTCGGACGCCGGCCGCGTCACCCTCGACGACCTGGCCGAGTGGCATCGGCGCATGGATCTCGTCTCCGCGCACGGGTGAGCCTCTTCGACTGACCAACGGCTGGAAGAACGCGGGCCTGCCCTGGAGCTATTGGCCGCAACGGCAGAAGATGTACTTCGCCCGCTGACAAAGACTTTCGACGGCATTGGGGAAGCCCCTGAATCAAGCCTTTATGGGTCCTGTCCAGCGCCAAATAGCAGGTTGCAGCGCAGGCGCGCCTTGTTCTCGTGCATGATTCGGCACGCGAATCTTGCACGATGGGGTGATCCATGAGCGCAATCGAACGTTGGAGTGTGGTCGCTGGGTCAGCCGCGCTGCTTGCCGCGGGTTGCGCGGTGGCGCAGCCGACCGCCGCGATATTTCAAGGCGCCGACCTGGCGCTGGGCGAGCGACTGATCAAGGAACATCGCTGCGCCGAGTGCCACCAGCGCAAGGTCGGCGGTGACGGGTCCTCGATTTTCAGGCCGGCCGGCCGCATCAACACACCCGGCTTTCTGCGCGGCATGGTCGAGCAATGCAACACCGAGCTGAACCTGGCTTTGTTCCCAGAGGAAGTGACCGCTGTCGCGGCGGTGCTCAACCGGGACCACTACCGATTCAAGTAGTCCCGCGCTGGAATATCGGTGGTTCCGAATAGAATCGAAACCACCCGCATCAGCACGGAACTGGCATGGCCCAATCCACCAGCGAAGACAGGGTCTTCGACAGCGTCGCCGAATTGTTCGGGGTGCTGTCGACACCGATCCGCCTGAAGATCATCAGTGCCGTTTGCAACGGCGAAAAGAACGTCTCCGAACTCCTGTCGGAGATCGAGACCACCCAGCCCAACATGTCGCAGCACCTGAGCATGCTCTACCGCAGCGGTGTGTTGTCCAAGCGCCGCGACGGCACCCAGATGTATTACCGCCTGCAGAGCGAGCGTGTGGCCACGCTGTGCCGCGCCGTGTGCACGCAGGTTGCCATCGAACTGGAAGGTGACGAACCGATTTCCGCGGCCGATCGGCTCGTGACCGGGTCGCACCGCTGAAAGCGCACGGATACCATGGCGCCTCATGGAAAACAGATGGCTCGAAGACTTCCTGAGCGTCTCCCGCACCGGCAGCTTTTCCCGCTCTGCTGCTGAACGCCACATCACGCAGCCGGCCTTCAGCAGGCGCATCAAGTCCCTGGAGCAGTGGGTGGGCACGACGCTGATCGACCGCTCGACCTACCCGACCCGGTTGACGCCTGCCGGTGAACGTTTTCGCGAGGTGGCCGAGCAGGCGCTTTTGGCGTTGCTCGAGGCGCGACAGGATCTGCGGTCCCTGAAGGACCCGCGTTCCTCCACGCTGCGGGTCTCCGCACAACACTCTCTGGCCACCGAGTTCCTGATGGGCTGGCTGCAAAGCGTGCGGCCGCAACTGGGCGCGGCTGCCATCGAGGTGCGCGCCGACAACCTGCACGATTGCATGCGCGAGCTCGACCAGGGCAATGTCGACGTGCTCATCTGCTATGCGCACGGCGCATTGCCCATCGAGATCGACGCGACCCGTTTTCCGTGCGACTCGATCGCCGAATCGATGCTGGTACCGGTCTCGCGCCCGGACAAGCGGGGGCTGCCGTTGTACTCGCTCAAGCGCAGACCCGCGCGTGCGCTGCCGCTGCTGACCTATGGCGTGGACTCCTACCTCGGGCGTGCAGTGGCCCTGACGGTGGCACGACTGAAGCTGGGTCGCGTGCTGACCGCGACGTACGAGAGCACGCTGACGGGCTCGCTGCGTGCGGCGGCGATCGTTGGAACCGGCGTGGCCTGGCTGCCGATCCACTTCATTGCGCAGGACCTGGAACAAGGCACGCTGGTGCACGCCGGTGGTGCGCGCCATGAAGTCAAGCTGCAGATTCGCCTCTACCGGAACATTGCGCGGCTGGGCAGCCGGTTTGCACCGACACAGGGATCATGATCGTTCCTGCATAGTTTGACCCTCAATACTCATTGGACGCGTCGCGTCCCATGGCCTTATGGTGGGCTCATCGAAGCACGGAGGCGCGGTCGTGGAACAACCTGCACGGTTCGCGTTGGGCCACTGGCCGACGCGTCTGGAACCCATGGAGCGCTTGCGTGCCAGCCTGTCGGGGCCGCGGTTGTTCATCAAGCGTGACGACTGCACCGGCCTGGCTGGCGGCGGCAACAAGACGCGCAAGCTCGAGTACCTGGTGGCGCAGGCGATCGCCGAAGGGGCTGACACCCTGATCACCCATGGCGCGGTGCAATCGAACCACGTGCGCCAGACCGCGGCGGCCGCCGCACTGGCGGGAATGGCCTGCGAAGCCCTGCTGGAGCAGCGTCTGCAGACGGATTCGGACGAATACGCCGGGTCCGGCAACGTGCTGCTCGACGAGGTCCTGGGCGCCAAGCTGCACCGGGTGCCCGGCGGCACGGCCATGAACGACGCACTCGAGCGACTGGCCGAGCAGCTGCGCGCGCAAGGGCGCCGACCTTACGTGATCCCGGGTGGCGGCTCGAATGCACTCGGCGCTTTGGGTTACGTCGACTGTGTGCGCGAGTTGGTCGAGCAATGTGAACAACAGGGCCTGCGGCGGCCGCACATCGTGGTGGCCTCCGGCAGCGCAGGCACGCACGCAGGCATCGCGGCGGGCCTGCACGCCCTCAAGCTCGATTGGCCGCTGACGGGGATCAGCGTTCGTTTGCCCAGCGCCGAACAGGCGCCCAAGGTTCACGCACTGGCCCAGGGCGTGCTCGACCTCCTGGGCACCGGGCAGCGGCTGCCGGCGCAAGCCATCGTCGTCGACGACCGCTTCGTGGGCCCGGGCTACGGCATGCCGACCGACAGCATGCGCGAGGCGATCCGCCTGCTCGCGCGCCAGGAAGGGCTGCTGCTCGATCCGGTCTACACCGGCAAAACCATGGCCGGCCTGCTGGGCAGGGTGCGCGAGAACTGCTT
>JAABTC010000184.1 GCA_011390055.1 Burkholderiales bacterium
GCGGTGGTGCACCTCACCAACCAGAGCGGCGGCAAGTTCGAGGAGCCGAAGATGGCGGCCGGCGGCGGTGCACCGGCGGCCGCAGTTCAAGGCACGGCGGACGCAGGCACCGCCGCGGCGCCCGCCGCCCCCGCGCCCGCCGCACCGGCGGCACCGGCAGTGCCTGCAGCACAGGCTGCGCCGGCTGCTGCGGCTCCCGCCGTGCAGACCGCGGCGGCCCCGGCCTTGTACACGCAGGCCTGCGCGGTCTGCCATGTCGCAGGCGTGGCCAACGCACCCAAGCTCGGCGACAAAGCTGCCTGGGCACCGCGTCTGGCGCTGGGCATCGACGGTCTCACCGCCAGCGTGATCAAGGGCAAGGGCGCGATGCCGCCCAAGGGCGGTTCGGCGGCCAGCGAAGCCGAGATCAAGGCGGTCGTCGCCTACATGGTCGACACCGTCAAGTAACGGCGTTCAACGACGCCAGCCCCCCCTCGCGGGGTGTTCGGGCGCGCCCGTAGCGCATCCAGCAGCTTGGCTGCAGCGTAGAAGGTGGCATGCGCCGCCTTCTCTCAGCCACCGTCGGGCGTCTTCGCCTGGTGGCTGCGCTGCGGGCTGAGCACGTAGCCGAAGCGCGCGGGCAACGCATCGAACGTGGTCGTCCTGTGTTGCCAGAGACCGGCCTCGACGACCAGCGCGGCCAGGTGCATGTCCTGCGTGTGCACCAGGCCGAAGCCGAGGTCGGTCTCGATGAACAAGCGGCCGTGTTCGTCGAGCCAGGCGCTGCGGTGCACCGCGGGCAGCCCGCTGTGGCTGACGAGGGTGCCGCGGGCGTCGTGCACGCGCCAGACGTAGGGCGCAGCCTCGAGTTCGACGTACACCTTCTGCGGCCCGTTCTGAAAGAACCAGGCCCCGGCAGCCGGCCCGTCACTTTCCATGGCGTAGTTGCGGTGGATGAACTCGCGCAACTTCTCGTGCTCGATGCGGCTGCCCTTGACGTTCGGGAACGGGCCTGCGGCCTGCACCCGGTCGTCGCGCATGTACCAGTCGCCACGTGCGCCCAAGGCCAGCCAGCCGCGGCAGGCGGGCACATTGGGCCACTTCTTCAGTGCAGCCTGGACGATCGCATCCATGGGTCGGGGTCGGGCAGCTCGAGGCGGTCAGCCATGATCGCGCAACCATCCCAACACCGCGCTCGGCATGGTCAACACATGGCCGGGCGGGGCGCCCGACGGAAAGCCGACATGGCCACCTTCGGCGGGCTGCCACAGCGTCACGTGTGCGCCGGCTTCGTCCGGGCGGGGCAGGCTCGCACGCGGCACGAACGGGTCGTTCAGGGCGTTCACCACCAGCGCCGGGATCCGGATCGCGTGCAGATGGGGCTTGGCCGAGCCGCGCGCCCAGTAGTCTTCGGCGCCGTCGAAGCCATGCAGCGGTGCGGTGAACACGTCGTCGAACTCGTACAGATCGGTGGCCGCGATCAGCCGCTCGCGGTCGAACAGGCCCGGGTGCTGGTTCCACTTGGCCAGCGCGCGCGGCTTCATGCTGCGCAGGAACATCCGGGTGTAGATCTGGCGGTTCAGACCGCGCCCGATGGCATGGCCCCCGGCTGCCAGATCGAGTGGAGAACAGACGGCTGCCACCGCCGAGGCCGTGGCGGCCGCCGTGCTGCCGGCCTCCTGCGCCCAGCGCAGCAGGGCGTTGCCCCCCAGCGAGACGCCGGCCGCGAGCACCGGGGCGGCCGAGCGCGTGCGCACCTGGCGCAGGATCCAGCCGATCTCTTCATGGTCGCCCGAGTGGTAGGCGCGCGGGGCCAGGTTGATCTCGCCCGAACAACCGCGGAAGTGCGGCGCCGCGAACGCCAGACCAGCCTGCTGCGCGACATGCGCAAACGCCTGGATGTAATGGCTGCGCGAGGAGCCTTCGAGGCCGTGGAACACGACCAGACAGCGCGGCGCCTGCTGCGCGCCCGATGCCTGTTCGGGCAGGGCCCAGTCGACGTCGATGAAGTCGCCATCCGGGGTGGTCCAGCGCTCGCGCGTCAGGCTCGGTGCGGCGCCGGGGTAGCGCCGTGAAAACAGCGCCGGCCAGATGGTTTGGGCGTGGCCGCCAGGCAGCCAACGCGGCGCCCGGTACTGCCGCAGGTCGAGCGCGAGGCGCCGGTCGGGCGGTGCGGCGGCGCTCAATGAAGGGTCGCGGGCGCGTCGACGATCTCGGGCAATTCGCGCTTGGCACCCGGGCTGGCATGGTGGGCCACCATGCGCCAGCCCAGCGCAGTCTTGAGGTAGACGTTGGTCGCGATGACCCAGGCCGTGCGCGGGCCTTCGGCGGTGCGCACGTCGACCCGCTCGATCAGGTTGTGCACCGCGCAGCCTGCGCTCTCGACGCGCTTGAGTTTTTCGGTGTGCACGACGACGGCGCCGTTCGCGAACACGGCTTCGAAGGCGGTGCGGATCGCGGTGTGGCCGACCACGCGCGGCCCGCCGGGATGCACGCAGACCACCTCGTCATCGTCCGACCAGACGGCCATCAGGCGTTCGATGTCGCCGCGCTGCAGCGCTTCGTAGAACTGCGCCTCGACGTCGTCGACCGACGCCATCAGGGCGGCGGTCTGGGCTTTCGGTCTGGACATGCCGAAATTGTAGTGACGACTGCGCCTGCGGCATGCTGCCTGCTACGCTGGCGCGACTCACCCGAGCCGCAATGTCTGAATCGCCTTCGATGACCCTTCCCGCAGTACCCTCCGCACCGTCTTTGCACGACGAATGGTCAGAGCGTTCGCACGAGCTGGCCGCCCTGCTGGCCCGCACGGCGCTCGCAGACCGCGCCGCCTTCGCCGAGCTGTACCGGCGCACCAGCGCGCACCTGTTTGCCGTGCTGCTGCGCATCCAGCGCGACCGTTCGCAGGCCGAGGACCTGCTGCAGGAGGTGTATGTCGCCGTCTGGCGCGCAGCCGGCGGCTTCGATGCTGCGCGCAGCCAGCCGCTCACCTGGCTCACCAGCATCGCGCGCAACCGCGCCATCGACAGCCTGCGGCGGCGCCAATCGCAGCCACAGCTGGTGTCGACCACACGCGACGCGGACGACGACGATGATCGCGCCGACGCGGTCCAGACCGCGGTGGCCCCGGGTGCCGGCCCGCTCGAGCTGCTCGACCAGGCCTGCGATGCGCGCGAGCTCACCCGTTGCATGCAGGGCCTGTCGGCCGTGCAGCGCCAGAGCGTGGCATTGGCCTTCTACGACGGCCTGTCGCATGCCGAGGTGGCCGAGCACCTGAGCCAGCCGCTCGGCACCGTCAAGTCGTGGTTGCGCCGCGCCTTGCAGACCCTGAAAGATTGCCTCGAACAAGCTTCACCGGCAGCCGCGCGCGACCCCGCGCAGGTGCGCTGAGGACACGCCATGGACTACGCCCGCCCCGCCCTCGCCGACGCCCTGGCCCAGCAGTACGCCACCGGCACCTTGCGCGCCGGCGCCCGACGCCGCTTCGAAGCCTTGCTGCCGGGTCACCCGCAGCTGCGCCGCGCCCTCGGTGCCTGGCAGGAGCGGCTGATGCCGCTCACCGCCAGCCTGCCGCCGCAAGCCCCGCCAGCGCGGGTGTGGGCCGGCATCGAACGCCGCCTGTGGCCCGAGACGCGGCCCGTGGCGGCGGCCTGGTGGCAGCGCCTGGCGACCTGGCGCGCCTGGTCGGCCTTCGCAACTGTGGCCACCGTCACCTTGGCCCTGGCCTTGGCGCTGCCCGGGCCCGCGCTGCCGCCGGTGGTGGTGGTGCTGCAAGGCACCGGCGGGGCGACGGGCGCCGCGGTCACGAACACCATCGTGGCCAGCGTCAGTGCCGACGGCCGCGCGTTGGTGGCGCGGCCGGTGGTGCCGGTGAGCCTGCAGGCCGACCGCGCGCTCGAACTGTGGTCCGTTCCGCCGGAAGGCGCCCCGCGCTCGCTCGGTCTGATCGCGGCCGATGGCAGCACCGTGCTGCTGCGCGAGCGCCTGCCTGCTTCGTTGCTCAAGGGCGGCACGGCCGCGCTGGCGGTGAGCCTGGAGCCGCTCGGAGGCTCACCGACCGGCGCGCCGACCGGCCCGGTGCTCTACGCGGGCAAGCTGCAGTTGTAGAGGGGCGCGGCCGGCAAGGTCACAGGCGAACCGGGCGGCGCCGCGCGTGGTGCCAGCGCCTCAGTGGCCGCCCGACGCGGGCCCGCCCGCCAGACGGTAGAGCGTGCCGCAGTAGGGGCACTTGCCCTCGCCGGTCGACGCGACGTCGAGGAACACGCGCGGATGGCCGCTCCACAGCGCCATCTTCGGGTTGGGGCAGTAGATGATGCCGGGGCCTTGAAGGTCCGCGGCGACGACCTCCACCACGGCCGCTTCCCGCGGCGCTTGCGTCGGGATCAGGGTTGCATTCATCGACTGATTCTCACCGCGCTCACACCCGCGTCAGCCACTCGGCGTATTTCGGGTTGCGGCCGTTGACGATGTCGAAGAAGGCGGCCTGGATCTTCTCGGTGATCGGCCCGCGGCGCCCTGCGTATTCGCCGCTGCCGAGCTCGATGCGGTCGAGCTCGCGGATCGGCGTCACTTCGGCCGCGGTGCCGGTGAAGAAGGCCTCGTCGCAGATGTAGACCTCGTCGCGCGTCAGTCGCTTTTCGACCAGCTTGAGGCCGAGGTCGCTG
>JAABTC010000185.1 GCA_011390055.1 Burkholderiales bacterium
GACCACCCGCGTCGCGACGCTCACGCCGAGCGTGCCTTTGCCGCCGAACACGCTGTGCGTGGCCACCGTGACGACGGCGGCGCAAGACAGCATGGCCATCCCGCTGGCCGCCAACGTCGTCTGGAGCTTCCTGACCGCGCCGCTGGCCGACACGACGCGGCCCACGGTGCTGCTGACCGTACCGGCCCCCGGCGCAGCGAACGTGCCGAGCAACACCAAGATCACCGCGACCTTCAGCGAGGACATGGCCGCAGCCACGGTCAACGGCAGCAGCTTCACGGTCACCAACACGACCCTCGGCACCCCGGTGGCAGGCAGCGTCAGCTACTCGGCTGGCGCCCGCACAGCGACCTTCACGCCGACGACGCCGGCCCTGCTGGCGACCAACAACTCGTTCAGTGCCACGATCACGACGGCGGCCACCGACCTCGCGGGCAACGCATTGGCCGGCAACACCGCCGTCGTGCCGGCTGCCGGCAACCACGTGTGGACTTTCGCCACCGGCGCCACCGCCGACAGCACCGCGCCGACGGTGACCGGCATCAGCCCGGCCGACGGCAGCGGCGGCGTGTGCCTGACGCGCACCGTCAGCGCCAGCTTCAGCGAGCCGATGGATGCAACCACCATCAACGCCAGCACCTTCCGCGTGACCGACAACGGTGTCGCCGTCGCGGGCAACGTCAGCTACGACGCTGCCAGCCAGGTCGCCAGCTTCGTCCCCAGCAACAGCGCGGGCTTTGCGGCCAGCCGATCGCTGCTGGTCACCGTGGCATCGGGCACCGCCGGCGTGAAGGACCTCGCCGGCAACGCGCTGGCGGCCGACCGGGTCTGGGGCTTCACCACCGGCACCCAGGCCTGCCAGGCCCCCGTGAACCTGGCCTCGGCTGCGCTGTTCGGCGCGTTCGGCGGCGCCGCCGGCGTCACCAACCAGGGCATCAACACCGTCGTCAACGGCAACCTGGGCACCACCGCGGCTTGCAGCCTGATCACCGGTTTCCACGACGCGGCCAACGTCTACACCGAGACCACGTTGAACGTCGGTGCCGTCAACGGCAGCATCTACTGCGCGCCACCGGCCCCCGGCACGACGACCAGCCTGGCCATCGCGACCCAGGCGCGCGCCGACGCGCAGGCGGCGTACAACGCGCTGGCCGCATTGCCGCCGGGCAGCGACCCGGGCGCCGGTCAGCTTGGCGGACTGGTGCTGCCCGCGGGCGTGTACACCGCCGCCGGCGGCACGTTCGCGGTCACCAGCGCCGACCTGACCCTGGATGGCCAGGGCGATGCCAACGCGGTGTGGGTGTTCCAGAGTGCCTCGGCGCTGACCGTCGGCCTCAACGCCACGCCGCGCCGCGTGCTGCTGATCAACGGTGCGCAGGCCAAGAACGTCTTCTGGCAAGTCGGCAGCGCCGCGCGCATCGAAGACCGCAGCTCGATGGTCGGCACCATCATCGCCCCCGCGGGCGTGACGATCTCGACCGCCGGCCAGACGGCGCAGACCACCCTGACCGGCCGCGCGATCGGCCTCACCGCCTCGGTGACCCTGGTCAACACCACCATCGTCGCGCCGTGAGCTCGCCACGCAGCCACCCACGCCCCGCGAACCCCCGAAAGCAACCGATGACACCCACCAAGATCGTGCACCTGCTGAGCCTTGCCGGCCTGGGCTCTTTGCTCGCCGCCCCCGCGTTCGCCCAAGAGGGCGGTCATCCCTACGTCGGGCTGTCGGTCGGCCAGTCGCGGGCGGAGATCGACGAGCCGCGCATCCGCGCCAGCCTGCTCGCCTCGGGGCTGACCACCACGTCGATGTTGCGCGACGAGAGCGACACCGGCTTCAAGCTCTTCGGCGGCTACCAGTTCAACCGGCACATCGCTGTGGAGGGCGGCTACTTCAACCTCGGCAAGTTCGGCTTCAACGCGACCACGGTGCCGGCGGGAACGCTCGCCGGGCAGATCAAGCTGCAAGGCGTCAACCTGGACCTGGTCGGCACGCTGCCACTGACCGAGAGGCTGTCGGCACTCGGCCGCGTCGGAGCGCACTACGCGAGCGCCCGCGACACCTTCACGGGCAGCGGCGCGGTCAACGTGCTGGATGCGAACCCGAGCGAGCGCGGCGCCGGCCTGAAGCTCGGCGCTGGCCTGCAGTACCAGTTCGGCCAGTCGCTCTGGGTGCGCGCCGAAGCCGAACGCTACCGCGTGCGCGACGGCGTCGGCAACCGCGGTGATGTCAATCTCTACAGCGTCAGCCTGGTGTTTCCGTTCGGCCGCACGCCGGCGCCGGCACCCCGACCGATGGCTGCGGCCTATGTGGCGCCAGTGGCTGCACCCGTGGCCCCGCCGCCCCCGCCCGCGCCGGTGATGGCACCCGCCCCACCCCCCGCGCCGGTCGCCATGCCGCCGGCGCGGCGTCGGGTGAGCTTCGAGGCCGATTCGCTGTTTGCGTTCGACAAGGCGGACATCCGGCCCGAGGGACGCAACGCGCTCGACAACTTCGTGCGCGAACTGAGGGGCGTCGAGTTCGATGTGGTGATGGTCGAGGGCCACACCGACCGGCTCGGCTCCGAGGCCTACAACCAGGCGCTTTCGGCGCGACGCGCCGAAGCGGTCAAGGCCTACCTCGTCACTTCGGGCGGATTCGCTGCGGCCAAAGTCTCCGCAGCCGGCAAGGGCGAATCGTCCCCCATCACGCGGGCTGCGGACTGCCGCGGCAACCAGCCGACGCCGAAGCTGATCGCCTGCCTGCAGCCCGATCGGCGCGTCGAGGTCGAGGTCAGCGGCACGCGCTGACGCGCACGCGCCACGAAACCGGGCCAATCGGGCCCGGTTTGCTGCGTGAAGCGCTCAGGCTCGAATCACAACGGCTTGACGGGGGCTTCGGCCGCCGCAACGCGCTCGGTGCGTTGGCGCTGGCCGATGATCACGATGCGTTGCACGCCAGGCTCCAAGGCTCGGCGGCCGACGATCTCGATGCGCTGGACCGGCGGGGCACGCCGGCCGACGATCTCGATGCGCTGCAGCGGCGCCGACAGCACCGGCGCGCTCGCACCCTGCTCCCGTGCCTGTACCGGCTCGGCGGCCACCAGGGCCACCATGGCGCAGACAGCGACCGCCAGCGTGCTGATCGTGAGGCGGTGGGTGGCGATGGTCATGGGGCTCTCCTGGGCTGCGGTCTGTCGATGGAGAGACTTTCGTCGCTGGCCCGCCGCGGCGCGAGCGGCTTGCGACCAAGCGAGGGCTGCGCGCGCCCAACTGCGGTATCGCGCGACGAACGGCGCGCTGGCGCAGGCGTCCTGGGCCAGCGCAAGCGCTGCGTATCATCCAGCGGCCGCCCTTGCCACCCCCGATGAACCGACCGACCCGCACCCTGCTGCGCATCTTCGCGACCGGCGCCCTGGCTGCGCTGCCGCTGGCCGCGACCATCGCGATCTTCGTCTGGGCGGCCAACGTGCTGATCCGCTGGCTGGGCCCGGGCAGCGCGATCGGCCGGTTGCTGGTGTCGATCGGGCTGGGCGTGGGCGGCTCCGAACTGGTCGGCTATGCCTTGGGCGTGGTGATCGTCGCGGCGGCGATCTTCGGTCTGGGGCTGCTCATCGAGGCCCGCCTGCAGCGCGGCCTTGCCGCAGCGGTCAATGCGTTGGTCGACCGCATTCCGCTGGTGCGCAGCGTCTACGACCTGCTGCGCAAGATGGTTGCACTGTTCGCGCCGCGCGAAGACAGCGGTAACGGCCTGCAATCGATGAGCGCGGTGTGGTGCCACTTTGGCGGTGCGGGCGTGGGCCGCGCCGACGATCCCGGCCACTGCGTCGTGCTGGCCCTGCTCGGCAGCGACGTGCCCGTGATGGTCGACGGCCAGCGCTGCCTCGCGGTGCTGGTGCCCACCGCGCCGGTACCCGTCGGCGGCGGCCTGCTCTACGTGCCCGAGGACTGGGTCACACCCGCGGCGATCGGGGTCGATGCGGTGACGAGCATCTATGTCTCGATGGGTTTGACCTCGCCGCAGTACCTGCCGCGCGCCGACCCCGCGCACCCGAAAGTCAGCACCGCGCGCCTGTGACGAGGCCCTGCGGAACGGTCAACGCTGGCTGCGTGCCTTTTTTGCATCGATCTCGGCCAGCTGGGCCTTCAGCAGCAGCACCAGGACCCGGGCATTCTCGACCGTCATGACCAGGCTGCTGCTGGGCTGACCCGCTTCGTCGGCGGACGCCGGTTTCGGCTGCACGATCGCATCGACGCGCGCCCGGATCTGCCCGTGGCTGTTCGAAGCGGCCTGGAAGCGTTGCACTTCGATGCTGAAAGTCTTCATCCTCGAAGCGTATCGCAACAGGGCCGGCACGGCCCTTGCCGCGTATGCCGAATGCGCTTGCCCCTGCTTTTGGACCCTGCCTCCCGCCCCCCGATCAAGACCCCGGGCGGCCTGCGCACATCTTGCGCCATTGCTGCCGCGGCCCTGTGGGTCGGCGCGGCCTTCGCGGGATCGGCCGCGGCGGCCCCCGCGAACACCAACCCGGTGCGCGAGCTGTCGCGTCTGCTCGAGCGCCAGCGCGCGTCACCGGCCCCCTGCAGGCCCGGCGCGCCCCCGCCCGCGGCGTTGCGCGCGAACCCTGCCCTGGCGCAGGCTGCGGC